>NZ_VTLA01000009.1:0-76759 GCF_020514205.1 Synechococcus sp. MU1625 | reverse complement strand
GAGCCGTCGTCCTTCAGTGCTGCAAAGGCAAGTTCACTAGAGAAGATCTGGCTGACGCCAGAAGAAAGAGAAGAGGCAACAGCGGATGAATCACCGCCGAAATCTTGATCCCCCCAAGTGATCACGGTACCGTCGTCCTTCAGTGCTGCAAAGGCGGAAGAAGTAGAGAAAATTTGGCTGACGCCTGAGGAGAGAGAAGAGGCAACAGCAAATGAATCGCCGCCGTAAATGGAGTCCCCCCACGTGATGACGGAGCCGTCGTCCTTCAGTGCTGCAAAGGCCGCTGAAGTGGAGAAAATTTGGCTGACGCCAGAAGAGAGAGAAGAGGCAACAGCGGATGAATCACCGCCGCTAGAATCATTCCCCCAGGTGATCACGGAGCCGTCGTCCTTCAGTGCTGCAAAGGCATATTCATTAGAGAAGATCTGGCTGACGCCGGAGGAGAGAAAAGAGGCAACAGCGGATGAATTGCCGCCGGTAGAGTCATACCCCCAGGTGATCACGGAGCCGTCGTCCTTCAGTGCTGCAAAGGCAAGTTCACTAGAGAAGATCTGGCTGACGCCAGAAGAAAGAGAAGAGGCAACAGCGGATGAATCACCGCCGAAATCTTGATCCCCCCAAGTGATCACGGAGCCGTCGTCCTTCAGTGCAGCAAAGGCATATATATTTTTTTGTTCCTGATATGAATTGCCCGCACATGATTGAAGATTTGAGGCATAGGCTGAGTAGCCCGATTTAAATAGGGACTTATTCTCAACAGATGCAAGCGTGAATGAATCGCCGTCATTGCCGACCTGATCTTGAACTGCACTGGCATCATCTTCAGAGGATGGATCGGTATAGCTAATTGCAACTGTTGAACCTTGCTTGATTTGCGAGGCCAGGGTTAATTCAGCTTTTCCACCAACATTTTTGACGGATTCAACAGCCTTGGTTGTGCCATCGGAGATAACCGTAAAAGCAGAAGCATTGGCTGTTGTTGAGGAGATTACCTCGTTGTAAGTGAGCACAACTTTTGTGCCGTCTGTTGATGTCGCTGCAGAAATGAGAGCTGGAGGTGTGCTGTCATAAACATCGTTGGTGAGGGGGTTGGCAAAACCCACCACACCAGAAGAGAGAGAAGAGGCAACAGCGGATGAATCGCCGCCGTAAATGGAGTCCCCCCAGGTGGTCACGGAGCCGTCGTCCTTCAGTGCAGCAAAAGCCCCATAACTGGAGAAGATTTGGCTAACGCCAGAGGAAAGAGAAGACGCAACAGCGGATGAATCGCCGCCGTAACTGGAGGCCCCCCAGGTGATCACGGAGCCGTCGTCCTTCAGTGCCGCAAAGGCGGAAGAATTAGAGAAGATCTGGCTGACGCCGGAGGAGAGAGAAGAGGCAACAGCGGATGAATTGCCACCATGGGAAGAGTTCCCCCAGGTGATCACGGAGCCGTCGTCCTTCAGTACTGCAAAGGCCGCTGAAGTGGAGAAAATTTGGCTGACGCCGGAGGAGAGAGATGAGGCCACAGCGGATGAATCGCCGCCGTAATAGTCATCCCCCCAGGTGATGACGGAGCCGTCGCCCTTCAGTGCCACAAAAGCGCCAAAACTGGAGAAGATCTGGCTAACGCCAGAAGAAATAGAAGAGGCAACAGCGGATGAATTGCCACCATGGGAAGAGTTCCCCCAGGCGATTACGGAGCCGTCGTCTTTCAGTGCAGCAAAGGCGGAAGAAGTAGAGAAAATTTGGCTGACGCCAGAAGAAAGAGAAGAGGCAACAGCGGATGAATCGCCGCCGTAACTGGACATCCCCCAGGTGATCACCGAGCCGTCATCTTTCAGTGCCGCAAAGGCCCATTCATTGGAGACAATTTGGCTGACGCCGGAGGAGAGAGAAGAGGCCACAGCGGATGAATCACCACCCTTGTAGGAGTCCCCCCAGGTGGTCACGGAGCCGTCGTCCTTCAGTGCTGCAAAGGCGGAAGAAGTAGAGAAAATTTGGCTGACGCCGGAAGAAAGAGACGAGGCCACAGCGGATGAATCGCCGCCGTAATAGTCATCCCCCCAAGTGATCACAGAGCCGTCGTCCTTCAGGGCTGCAAAGGCCGCTCCATTGATGCCTCCATTGGAGAAGATCTGGCTGACGCCAGAAGAAAGAGACGAGGCAACAGCGGATGAATCGCCGCCATAATTGTCAACCCCCCAGGTGATCACGGAGCCGTCGTCCTTCAGGGCCGCAAAGGCATATTCATTAGAGAAGATCTGGCTGACGCCAGAAGAAAGAGACGAGGCAACAGCGGATGAATCGCCGCCATAATTGTCAACCCCCCAGGTGATCACGGAGCCGTCGTCCTTCAGGGCCGCGAAGGCATAAATATTTTTTTGTTCCTGATATGAATTGCCCGAATATGATTGAAGATTGGATGCATAGGCTGAGTAGCCCGATTTAAATAGGGACTTATTCTCTACAGATGCAAGCGTGAATGAATCGCCGTCATTGCCGACCTGATCTTGAACTGCACTGGCATCATCTTCAGAGGATGGATCGGTATAGCTAATTGCAACTGTTGAACCTTGCTTGATTTGCGAGGCTAGGGTTAATTCAGCTTTTCCACCAACATTTTTGACAGATTTAACAGCCTTGGTCGTGCCATCAGAGATAACCGTAAAAGCAGAAGCATTGGCTGTTGTTGAGGAGATTGCCTCGTTGTAAGTGAGCACAACTTTTGTGCCGTCTATTGATGTCGCAGCAGAGATGAGGGTTGGAGGTTTGCTGTCGTAAACGTCGTTGGTGAGCGGGTTGGCAAAACCCACCACGCCGGAGGAGAGAGAAGAGGCAACAGCGGATGAATCGCCGCCGTAATAGTCATCCCCCCAAGTGATCACAGAGCCGTCGTCCTTCAGTGCTGCAAAGGCCGCTCCATAGTCACCTCCAGTGGAGAAGATCTGGCTGACGCCAGAAGAAAGAGAAGAGGCAACAGCGGATGAATCGCCGCCGTAACTGGAGGCCCCCCAGGTGATCACGGAGCCGTCGTCCTTCAGTGCCGCAAAGGCGGAAGAATTAGAGAAGATCTGGCTGACGCCGGAGGAGAGAGAAGAGGCAACAGCGGATGAATTGCCACCATGGGAAGAGTTCCCCCAGGTGATCACGGAGCCGTCGTCCTTCAGTGCAGCAAAAGCCCCATAACTGGAGAAGATTTGGCTGACGCCGGAGGAGAGAGAAGAGGCAACAGCGGATGAATCGCCGCCGTAATAGTCATCCCCCCAAGTGATCACAGAGCCGTCGTCCTTCAGTGCCGCAAAGGCCGCTCCATTGATGCCTCCATTGGAGAAGATCTGGCTGACGCCGGAGGAGAGAGATGAGGCCACAGCGGATGAATCGCCGCCATAATTGTCATACCCCCAGGTGATCACGGAGCCGTCGTCCTTCAGTGCTGCAAAGGCCGCTGAAGTGGAGAAAATTTGGCTGACGCCGGAGGAGAGGGATGATGAAACAGCGGATGAATTACCACCATAGGAAGAGAGCCCCCAGGTGATGACGGAGCCATCGTCCTTCAGTGCAGCAAAGGCATATTCAGTAGAGAAGATCTGGCTGACGCCAGAAGAAAGAGAAGAGGCAACGGCGGATGAATCGCCGCCATAATTGTCATACCCCCAGGTGATGACGGAACCATCATCTTTCAGCGCCGCAAAAGAGAAGTGAGTAGAGAAGATTTGGCTGACGCCAGAAGAAAGAGACGAGGCAACAACGGATGAATCGCCGCCGTAACCGGAGGCCCCCCAGGTGATGACAGAGCCGTCGTCCCTCAGTGCAGCAAAGGCGGAAGAAGTAGAGAAAATTTGGCTGACGCCAGAAGAAAGAGAGGAGGCAACAGCGGATGAATCGCCGCCGTAACTGGAGATCCCCCAGGTGATCACGGAGCCGTCGTCCTTCAGTGCAGCAAAGGCATATACATTAGAGAAGATCTGGCTGACGCCAGAAGAAAGAGAAGACGCAACAGCGGATGAATCGCCGCCGAAATTGGAGATCCCCCAGGTAATCACGGAGCCGTCGTCCTTCAGTGCAGCAAAGGCATAAATATTTTTTTGTTCCTGATATGAATTGCCCGCATTTGATTGAAGATTGGGAGAATTTGTTGTGAAGCCACCCAGCTGATGATTCCAGGCCAGTTGTTGGCTGGCTTTGATGGGTAATGCTGGTGCACCAGTGAATGTTTTTGTTTGACTTGTACTTGAAAGGCTCCAAGAGCTACTGCCGTCAGCAAGACGACCGAGTTGTTGATTGCTCGACCACAGGGTTGCTCCAGTGAGTTCCTCGAAAACACTGATAAAACCCTGATCTGCACCGGTGGAGCAGCTCCAGAGAGCAATGCTGCTAACGCCCCAGCGCGCAAGGTTCTGTGGGCTGGATAAAAGGGTTCTGCTGTCGATTCGGGTGGAGCCAAGCTGCAGCTGGCCTGGGCTGCCATGGCTGACCCAGTGCAGGGTGGCCACCGGCTGATCAAGCTTTCGGCACTCAGCCAGAGCTTGGCCCACTGCCTGCAGTGGCTGCTGCTGCTCATCGAGCCAGAGCACCGGTGCCTCTGCAGCGGCAAGGAGTTGCCGGATCTGCGGACAAGATCCATCCGCAACGATCAATGCCGCTGCTTGATCCGGCACGAGCAAGGCGCATGTGCTTGATGGATCAAGCTGTCCGGCGCTGGGACGCGGATCGATGCCGCTGGAGAGGGAGGAGCTATTAAGCGCGGGGAAATAGACAGTCGACGCCTCAAAGCGTTTAGCCAAAACCCCACCCATCATAGATTCCGAACTTGTATTCTATGCACGACTTCTTGAAGAAGCATTGCTTGTTGATACTGAAAATCGAAGCCACCAAAAGGAGTCAATTTCCAGGCTTAATTATTAAGTAAAGATCAAATATCTAAGAATTACGCTCGATTTAATGCATTAAAAAGCTCGCCTTAGCGCTAATGTCAGATCTTCTGTTAGCTCGTTGTGAGCGCAACGGTCAGCATTGGCGAAACACAACTACATAGCCGCAACGCAAGCATATAAAATCACAAAATAAAACCTAGCGGCCGATATACTCTGCCTTAAGGCGGCCACCATGCACCGGGTTGTCATCATCAAAACGCATGATCTTTATTCTGCTAGTAGTTCAACTATAAGCAAATGCCTGCATCAATAGAATTCAACGCCGACAAGTTGATCAAAAAGCTCGATCTTATTCAGAAGGCATACCTCCCGCAGGCTGCCGAACAAGCATTAAAGAGTTTTGGCTTTGAAAGCCGGAAGACTCTCGCCGATGAGATGAGGAACCGATATCAGCACGCAACCAACTACACACTGAAGAGCCCTCGCTTCAAACAAGACGGCTTAAATCTCTCGATCTATATCAACGACGATCAGAGCCAGAACCAAAGCGCGGCCGAATACTTGTTCCCGCCTGACCGCAGCGACGGCAGGCGCCAGAAGCCGATCAAGCCGACCACGCTCGCTGGTTTCCTCCAGGGCAAATACGGCACCAACCGAATCCCCGTTCCGGTGCCCGGGTCCAGGGCAGGCCGCCAATTCATCAACAGGGCGGGCAACCTCAAAGGCAAGAAGGTGCAGTCGCCGATCGCTCAGCTCACGTCATCTAATCCGACAGGGTCGGAGCGTTACTTCGTGATCACGGACAAGCACGGTGGCCTCGGCCCCGGCATCTGGCGCCGTTATCGGGTCAAGAACGCCGTGAGCCTCGCCTTCGCCCTGGTGGACCAGAAGCCCAAGGTCGACACCCAGATCGACTTCCATGGCCTGGTGCTGAAGGACGCCGAGAAACGGTTGCCCGGCATGGTCGAGGACAAGCTGCGGAGGCTGTTGCGCTGAGTGTCGAAGCGCAAAGAAAGGTAAAACCGGTAGCGACCTTTGCAGACCAGGCCGCCCCCTGAGAAATGAGAATCATTCGCGCCTTCAAGCTGTCGTTATGACTGAAGCACTGAAACTCCCTTACTCGGTTCAAGGGCGCGGAACCGTTGAGTCCATTGGCAATCACTTTTATCGGGTTTGTGGTCCTGCGGGCTGCACCGTTGTGATGGGCCTTTCCAATGCTCTGTATCTGAGCCGGAATATTCCTGAATCAGCCTCCCCAGCTGACCCTTAAGAACTCTCTCTGGTGTTTGAACTGACCAACCCCATGCTGGTGGAGCTGGTCAGCCGTCCTCCTAACCGTTGGTGGTTGGTCGCGGTCCCCAGTGCGGGTCATCACCACCAGGTCGGGGTGCTCCACCAGAAGTGCGATGCCCACCAGCGAAGGCAATGACTCCCTATGTCCCCGTTAAACCCTCCGCACTCTCCGCACCCTCTCGGTCAAAAGGGGGAGCCAACCGTTGACCTCTAAACACTAAGACCTTCAGCTGCCTTCAGCCACCACATCTGGCGCTCATCTGCTTCGGATGACCACACCTGGTGCCTCGTTAGGCACACTTTTAGGCACAACGGCGATTTAGGCACACCAGCTAGATCCCCAAGATCTCAGTGGTGAAAAGGTTTTGAGGGGCCTTCCAGCCCCCGCGAGTCATTTGGGTGATAAGGCTGACTTCACCCCATCTCCCTTAAAGGGTCAGGCAGCAACAGGGGCTGCTTGACGGGAGAAACGAACGATGTTGTTCGCAGTTACGGGTTTGCTCTCACCGAGCAGGCTTCAGTCACCCTCCTCATGCCCCGTCGAAACCATTGCAGCCCCGTAAGGGGGAATGGAGCTGAGCGGAATCGAACCGCTGTCCGAAACACTGGTGTGGATCACCTAGTCCGACGAAGCCGGACCCTGTCATTCTGACAGGAGTGGTGGCCTGGAGCACAACGCCCTTGGGTCGAACAAACCGGCTATCTGCTGTTGCAGTTCTTCCCCAGGGCCTTGAGGCTGCCGGCAGCGAAGAACTGACCGACCTCGGGGCACATTCCGTGAAACCCGGCAGGCGTGCCGTCAGCTTCGAAGCAGACATGGCCTGTCTGTACAGGATGCACCTACAGGCTCGACTGCCCTTCCGCGTGCTGCGTCAGGTGGCGAGCTTCCCATGCCAAGGCCGGGACGACCTCTATGACGGCATCCGCCGGGCCCTCGACTGGGAACGCTGGCTGCATCCCTCCATGACCTTCCGGGTGGATGTGACCGGAACAACACCGGGGCTAAACCACAGCCATTTCACGGCCTTGCAGGTCAAAAACGCCCTTGTGGATGCGCAACGGGATCTGTGGGGAGAACGCTCCTCCATTGATCTCGACGACCCCGACCTCTCCCTACATCTCCACCTTGGTCGCGGAGTGGCCCAGCTGAGCCTCGACGGCAGTGGCGGAAGCCTTCATCGCCGCGGCTACAGGGCAGCCATGGGGGCCGCACCCTTAAAAGAGAATCTGGCCGCCGGCCTGATCCGCCTGACGGGCTGGGATGGAAGCAGCCCCCTGGTGGATCCCTGCTGTGGATCGGGAGTGCTCTTGATCGAAGCGGCACTGGCAGCGCTGCAGCAAGCACCCGGATTGGAGCGTCGTTTTGCCCTTGAGGGCTGGGCCGATTTCCAGCCCGAACTCTGGGAGAAAGAAGTCGATCGCGCCAGGCAGCGCAGGCGGCGAGACCTCACAGTCCCCCTCCTGCTTGGAATCGAAGCGGATCCCGCCATCGCTGATCAGGCCCGCGCCAACGTGGAGGCTGCAGGCCTGAGCGGAATCATCCGCATCTCCACCAGCCCGTTTGAAGACGAAACACTGCCCGATGGTCCGGGAGTTCTGGTGTGCAATCCGCCCTATGGCCAACGCATCGGTGACGAACAGGAGCTCGATGCGCTCTACAGCGCTCTGGGGCAATTTGTACGCCGAGAAGCCTCCGGCTGGCAGCTTTGGCTGTTGAGTGGCAATCCGAAGCTCACGGGTGCACTACGGCTGAAAGCATCGCGACGGATTCCTGTGAGCAACGGCGGAATTGATTGCCGCTGGTTGCAATACGACATTCGCTGATGCGACAACACGAGCCCACAGGTTTCAGTCGTCGTAGGAGACAAAGCTTCCGTTCACAGAAAATCCATCATTGGAGTCAACATTGATCGAGATATTGGCGACGGGTGACATCTGGACCAACGCACGATCCCAGCAGCGATAAATTTCAGCATGAATCGCTCGGGCGATGTGATCAGGGGCAGAAAAATATTTCATCCATTTGCCCCTTGAACGTCGCTTGCGGGCCGCCAACTGAGAGGCATTTCGCTCGAAGCTGCAATGAACCGTGGCAACTGCAACCTGCCTGAAACGTTGGAACAGTTTTTTGGCCAGAAAAGCTTGCATCATCAAATCATTTTGACGGGGCTTGAGCAGATCTTCAAAGCATCGCTTCGGCAATCTGTCGGTCTCATTTGAAAGACGCTGTGCCCTTCTTTTCAGCCCCCTAGGCCAATAGGACGCATCAATCCCCCGCAGTATTTGATAAAGATCAAGATGAAGTAACAGACCAGATAGCAGGGCCGACTCACGCGATAACCGCTTAACATGATTGGCCTGAAAACAGGAATGTTGCTCTAAAGCAAGGCCGTAATCGTCATATTCACGACCGGATCGATCCAAAACAGACCCTAGAAACTCACCTCTCAGTGCATCACCAAACAAAGGAAGATCAGATTGGACCGCTTTCTGGATGACGGAGGACTTTCCAGATCCACAGGGTCCGGCCACCAGGAAAAGAGTTGAGTGTTCCGAGCCAAGCTCAAGACGCGAACCGGATTGCTGATCAGGAACAAGATCCTGCCGAAGCCTTCGCCAGAAGGGTGAGCGCAGCGATCACAGAACAACAATCAAGGCAAGTTAACCCGGCATTAACCGGGTGTTAACTGTTAATTGCATGGTGAAGTGATGATGCGTCTAACGCGCTGGGGCCGGTTCAGACCCGCCCCATCACCGCACGCACGGTTTTCATCAGGCCCTCAAGCGTCTGGGGCAGGAAAGGCCCCTTCAAAACCTGCCCACCGATGCGCAAACTGATGCCAGCCAGCACAAGATTGGCAACGGACAGGGTCAGCAGCGCGCGGATCCAATCCAGCCCCCACTCGGCCTGAATCCAAAGCAGCAACGACGCTTCTCCCGCCAACAACGCCAGGAACATGGCGGTACCTCCGATGGCGAGGAACAAACCACCGCTGATCAATCGGCGTTTTTCCCGATCCACCTCCTGGAGAGCAATACGCACATGCAGGTCCATGACCGACGCCGCCAGCGCCGTGACCCGGGCGGCTGCTCCAAATCCACGCGGAGAGTTTTGATCGGCCATCAGGAACGCCGTCCTCCGCGAAGCATGCTGCCCAGCAGCAAACCAACACCTAGGGCAACACCTACGGCCAGAAGCGGTCGCTGACGCACAGGCGCCTCGATCTTTGGCCGCAGCGTGCTGTTCAACTCATCCAGCAGCTGTTCCAGTTGCTCTTCCAGGGGGTCAAGACTGTCGGCCCAATCGCGGCTGCGATCACCCGCGTTATGGAGAAGATCCTCAAGCTGATCGCGCACACCTTGGGGTGTCAGGCCTGTATTCGCTTCGATCAGACGAACAAGCTCATCCACACTTCCCCGGGTCGCTTCCAGGGTGTGATGGGCCAAATCCGGCCAACGCTCTTGGATCGTGGGGAGCAGGCTGTCGAACCGCTCACGGAAGTGATGCTCGAATCTGCCGTTGGACTGCGGCGGTGTCGAGGCCATAAAGACCAGTGGCAGAAACCTCTAAAAGGGTAGAGAGACTGAAGGCTGAGGGAAAGTCTTTGCCGCGATACGCCCTACTGCGTCACACCGGAGCACCGGACGACCCCAGCGGATGCCATATCGATCTGCTGCTTGAGGATGGGGATACCTGCCGAACCTGGCGCCTCGCGACCGTTCCGCGCCCGAACGCAGGGGCGCAACCGGCGGTTCCCTTGCCACCACATCGGCGGGTCTGGCTGGAACCACGCAGTGCCGCCGTTTCGGGCAATCGAGGCTGGGCCGAACGGATCCATGCGGGGAGCTACAGCGGCGTGCTTCCAAACGCCACGGATACAACGGATAAAGACGTGACCCTGCAGCTCCAGGGCGACCTTCTGGGCTGCCTACGCATCGCCAAAGGACACTGCTCGTTAACGTTCCCTTGAGCTTTTCGTGAGCTCCGCTAGTTTCAACCTGCTGACAGCCCCAGATCCTGTTGGTTCATATCAATCAGGTTGGGCTTACGCACTTCAAGTCGTTCGGCGGAGCGATGACAATCCCTCTTGAGGAGGGATTCACCGTTGTGACCGGACCCAACGGTTCCGGCAAGAGCAACATCCTCGACGGTGTTCTGTTCTGCCT
This sequence comes from Synechococcus sp. MU1625, assembly GCF_020514205.1. Classification (NCBI taxonomy): domain Bacteria; kingdom Bacillati; phylum Cyanobacteriota; class Cyanophyceae; order Synechococcales; family Synechococcaceae; genus Synechococcus; species Synechococcus sp. MU1625. The sequence continues at coordinate 66,443 of NZ_VTLA01000009.1, read as the reverse complement.
AGGCCTTGCCACCAGTCGCGGCATGCGGGCCGACCGCTTACCGGACCTGGTCAACAGCGGCATGCTCAAGGCAGGCAAGGCCGCCGAAACCACAGTCAGTGTTCGCTTCGATCTCAGCGACTGGACACCCGACGCCGCCGAGGAAGGCCTCGACGCACCGGCGGAAGGCCCCTGGATTCAACCGGGGCAAACCGAATGGACGGTGACCCGCAAGTTGCGGGTGATGCCGGGAGGCTCCTACAGCTCCAGCTACAGCGCTGACGGAGTGTCCTGCAATCTGCAGCAGCTGCAGACCCAGTTGCGACGACTGCGGATCGATCCCGAAGGCAGCAATGTGGTGATGCAGGGGGACGTCACCCGCATCGTCTCGATGAGCAACCGGGATCGCCGCGGCCTCATCGATGAGCTGGCCGGTGTTGCCCTGTTCGACACCCGGATCGAACAGACCCGCCGCAAGCTCGATGACGTGCAGGAGCGCCAAGAGCGTTGCCGGATCATTGAGCAGGAATTGCTGACCAGCCGCCAACGGTTGGAGAAGGACTGCGCCAAGGCCCGCCAGTACCAGGAGTTAAGGGAAAGGCTGCAGCTGGGACGCCGCCAGGAAATGGTGCTGGCCTTCGAGGCAGCCCAGCAGGCCCTGAAGGATCTGGCCACGCGCCAACAGGCTCTGGAAGCCCAGGAGCAGCGGGACGCTGCGGCCATCGCCAGTGGCCGGGAGCAACTGAACAAGGCTGTGGCCGAACTGGAGCTGCTGCAGGAGCAGGTCAAGGCCCTGGGAGAAGACCAACTGCTTGCGGTTCAGGCAGAACTGGCTGGCCTCGACACGAGCAGCCGCGAACTAGAACGCCAGGCCACCCTCCACCAGGACGAAGGCCAGAAACTGCAGGGACAGCGCCATGACCTCGCCACCCGTCGCCAGCAGTGGCAGCTGCAGTCGCGGGAACTGGAGCGCGACCCCAACCAGGACGCCCTGAGCGCTGCTGAAGACAAATGCAAAGCCGCTGAGGCGTCGGTTGAGATGTCCCGCCGCCGTCTGGCGGATGTTGCCGGCCGCTCCGGCGCCTGGGTGGAGGAACAAAAGCGCCGCAGTGGCCGCCGTCAGGACTTACAGAGCAGCGTCGCTCCCTTGCTCGAGGAGCAACAGCAGTTGCAGGAACGGCTGCGTCAGGAACGGGAACGCCTCGAGGAGCTCACCCAGGAACAGCAGCAGGACGGCTCCGACGGTGCCGCCGTGCAGCAGCAGCTCGAGACCCTGGAGGAGACCTGGCAAACCCTTCTTCAAGCCATTGCCAATGGCAAACAGGAACTCCAGCAAACGGCCGACTCCCTGGCCATCCAACAGCGCACCCGCAGCCGGCTTGAACAGGAACAAACCCGTTTGGAACGGGAGATCGCTCGTCTGGAGAGCCGCCGCGATGCCCTTCAGGAAAGCCGCGGCACCGGTGCCCTTCGCCTGCTGCTGGAGGCCGGCCTCGATGGCATCCATGGCCCTGTAGCCCAGCTGGGGGAGGTGGAGGATCGCCATCGCCTCGCCCTTGAAGTGGCGGCTGGGGCCCGTCTCGGCCAGGTGGTGGTCGACGACGACAGCATCGCTGCCCGCGCCATCGAGCTGCTCAAGAGCCGCCGTGCCGGCCGGCTGACCTTCCTGCCCCTGAACAAGATCCGCTCACCCGGGGGGGGCGGCTCAGCCGCCTTTGCCCGGGGGGCACGCCCAGGAGGGGACAGCGGCGCTGGACTGATCGGTCGAGCTGTGGAACTGGTGCGCTTCGAGCCTGTTTATGACCAGGTGTTCGCTTACGTCTTCGGCGACACCCAGGTGTTCTCCGACCTGGCCAGCGCCCGCCAACAATTAGGCCGGTCCAGGGCTGTGACCCTGGATGGTGAGCTACTGGAGAAAAGCGGCGCCATGACCGGCGGCAGCTTCTCCCAGCGCAGCAGCAGCCTCAGTTTCGGTCGGAGCAGTGATCAGGACGAAGCCGAGCCCCTGCGTCGTCGCCTGCTGGAACTGGGTGAATCCCTGGTGGCCTGTCGGCGGGAGGAGTCGAAGCTGGCGCAACTGCTGGAGCAGCAGAAACCCCAGCTACGCCAGCTCGAGCAGCAACAAGCCGCTCTGATCGCCGAGCGCAATGCGGCCCGGCGGAACCACGGCCCCCTGCTCGAACGCAGCCGCCAGCGGGCCGAACGGCTCAGCAAACTGCAGCAGGACCAGACGGAACAACAGCAGCGGCTCGAAGCGATCAGCCGTGAGCTCGCCCCCCTGAGAGTGGAGCTCCAAGCCCTGGATGAGGCGGAGCGGAACAGCGGCAGCAATGACGATGCCGCGGCCTGGGCCCAACTGCAGAAGGAGCAGGAAGGCGCAGACCAACGGCTGGAGACGGCCCGCAGCGAGCGGGACCAGCTGCTGAACGCCCGCCGCGAGAGACAGCTGGCGATCGAACGGCTGGGGGATCAGGAGAAGGCACTGGCCGCAGAGGAGACCCGGCTGCAGGAGGCTGTGAAGGCCCTGGCCAGCGCCCATGGCGCCTGGCGCCAGCAGCAAAGCGACCTTCAGCAGAAGCGTCAACAATTGGAGCAGCAGCAGAGCGACCTGCAGGAACGCTTTGGCAGCCAGCGCCGGGCCAGGGATGCCGCGGAAGCCGAGGTGGGCCGGCAGCGTCAGGCCCTGCAGCAGGCCGAGTGGAATCTGGAACGGCTCAAGGAAGACCGGGAAGGGTTAATCGAAGAGCAGCGCAGCGGTGCGGTGCGCCTCCAGGAGATGGAACAGGCCCTGCCGGATCCCAGACCTGAGATCCCGGAGGCCTTGCGACTGTCTGGCCTGGAGGCCTTACAAGCCGATCTGCAGGCGATCCAGCAACGCATGGAAGCGCTGGAGCCCGTCAACATGCTGGCGCTGGAAGAACTTGAGGCCCTCGAACAGAGGCTCAACGAACTGAACGAGCGGCTCGATGTGCTCAACAGCGAGCGGGAAGAGCTGCTGCTGCGGATCGAAACCGTGGCCACCCTGCGTCAGGACGCCTTCATGGAAGCTTTCACCGCCGTGGATGGCCATTTCCGCGAGATCTTTGCCTCGCTCTCTGATGGTGATGGCCACCTCCAGCTGGAGAACCCGGACGATCCTCTGGAAGGTGGCCTCACCCTGGTGGCGCATCCCAAGGGCAAGACCGTACGGCGCCTGGCCTCGATGTCAGGTGGTGAGAAATCGCTCACCGCTCTCAGCTTCCTGTTTGCCCTGCAGCGCTTCCGGCCGTCGCCCTTCTATGCCCTGGATGAGGTGGATAGCTTCCTGGACGGCGTCAATGTGGAGCGCCTTGCCGCCCTGATCGCCCGTCAGGCCGAGGCGGCACAGTTCATGGTGGTCAGCCATCGCCGCCCGATGATCGGCGCGGCCCAGCGCACCATTGGAGTGACACAGGCCCGCGGCGCCCACACCCAGGTGGTGGGTTTGCCGGATGCCGCCTGAACGATCGACGTTTTCGCTGTGCAACCTGAACGTGACAGTCGGAACCCCTGCGCCACAATGGCCTGACTGTCCATGGCCGAGGGCCCGCGCTTGACCCCGACCCCTTCCCCGACTGAAGCCATCACCACTGGCGTACCCAGCGATCGCCTCTGGTTGCGCTCTGAACTGATGGGCACCCAAGTAATCACCCGCGACACCGGCCGCCGCCTGGGGGTGGTCGGTGAAGTGATCGTGGATATCGACCGCCGTGAGGTGGTCGCCGTTGGTCTGCGGGACAATCCGCTGACCCGTTTTCTGCCCGGCCTGCCGCGCTGGATGCCGCTGGACCGGATCCGTCAGGTGGGAGACGTGATCCTGGTGGATTCCGCCGACTCCCTGAGTGAGAACTTCAATCCCGAGCGCTACAGCCGGGTCATTAACTGCCAGGTGATCACCGAATCCGGTGATCAGCTGGGTCGCGTGCTCGGCTTCGCCTTCGACATCGAAACCGGAGAACTGACCACCCTTGTGATGGGAGCCCTCGGCGTGCCCCTACTGGGGGAAGGAGTGCTGAGCACCTGGGAAATGCCGGTGGAGGAGATCGTCAGCAGTGGCCCGGATCGGATCATTGTTTACGAAGGGGCCGAAGACAAGCTGAAACAGCTGAACAGCGGTGTGCTGGAGAAACTTGGAGTCGGTGGCCCCAGCTGGGAAGAGCAGGAGCGGGAGCGTTACCGGGTCAATTTGGTGCCCGTGGAAAACCAGCTCACCTCTGGGCAACCTCAGGAGCAGGAACAACGGCGCCTCCAGGCCTCAGATGCTGAGCGGCTTGATGCTGATGCGGAACTCGAATACGTGGAACTGGAGGATCGGCGGCAGGAGGCCATGCAGCAACGCCGTTACCTCGATGAGCCCCAGCGGTATGACGAGAGGCGCTACGAGGAACGGCCGCGCTACGACGAGCGGGACAACGTCAGAAACGACCGATCCACTGAACGAGCGCGGTCCTACGAGCAGCAGCAACCCCCCGCCTACGACGAACGAGGCCCTTACGAGGAACAGCCTGCTTATCAGGAAGAGCCGGCATATCAGGAACAGCCGCCGAGGCGCGCCATGCCAGCCTCCCGCCGTGCTGTTCAGCAGTCCGGTGAACCCCTGGATGTGGAACCGATGGAAGACTCAGCTCCTCAGCGCGGGACCCAGGATCTGGACGACCCCTGGTGAGCGAGCCTGAGCGCGGGGAGGCGATCAGGCCGACTTGAAGTCCAGAGATGCGCTGTTGACGCAGTAGCGCTGGCCTGTAGGGGCAGGGCCATCAGCAAAGACATGCCCCAGATGGGCATCACAGCGGGCGCAATTGATTTCGGTGCGCACCATTCCGTGGGTCAGATCCTGTTTGGTGGTGATCGCATCGGAACTCACACCGTCCCAGAAACTCGGCCAGCCGGTGCCCGAGTCAAATTTGGCGTCAGAACTGAACAACGGCGATCCACAGCAAATGCAGTGATACATCCCGGTGGCCTTGTTGTTCCAATAAGCACCGGTGAAAGCACGCTCAGTACCGCCGCAACGAGCCACCTGGAACTGTTCCGGCGTCAGGGATTGCTTCCACTCCTCTGCACTGCGTTCGACCGGATTGGACGGGGTCATGGTCGTCGGATTTAGCAGCCTATTCAGCCTAGGAAGAGCTGAGCTCGCGGGGGAGCAATGCCCTCACCTCTGCAGCCAGGGCAGCCACCGCCCCTGGATCCCCCCGCAACGCCTGGAGATCCTGCCGCTGGCCCTCCAGCCGCTCGGGAGCATTCAGCCAGTCGCATGCTTCCAGCGCGATCTGCTCCGGCGTGATCGCCCCCACCCTCTCCGGAACCACGGCGCGGCCAGCACTGATGTTGGGCCAGGCCATCAGACCGTTGTTGCGCAGACGCCAAAGAGTCAGCAAGACCCCAATCAGACGCCGCAAGCCCGGCAAGCGCGCCAGCAGCCCCAGCCCACCATCCCAGGCCTGCATTACCTCAAGGTGCTGCGTGGGAACAATCACGATCATCGGCACAGCCAGTGCTCCAAGCTCGGCCGTGTTGGCACCAACGGTGGTCAGGGCCAGGGCGCACTGGCTCAAGGCCCCGTGGGCCGGATGCTGCTGCAACAGGCGAATCCGCGTCCCCGCCGCCGTCACCAACTCGGTGACCAACTCCTCTTGGTCAACCGACGCGACGGAAGCGCTGTAACGGGCAGCGATTGGATTGGATCCACCGGCAAAACGGAGTAGCTCCGCCACGCTTGTGGTGGGAGCCAACGGGAGCAAGAAACGGCATTCGGGTTGCAATCGAGCCAGGCGGTCGGCGGTGTCGAGCAGAAATGGCATGCCCACGCACAGCTTGGCCGGCTTGGAGCCCGGCAGCAGGGCCACCCACTGGCCTTCAGGCAGGGGATCCTCCCGACGGGCGAAGGATGACAAATCCGCCATCAGATCCCCAACCACACGGCATCGGGACTGATACCGAACCGGAAGCTGGCGCTGAACCGCCTCCGACATGGCCGCGATCCGGTCGTTCCAGCCCGGCCAGCGCGCCACCCATTCGGCATAGGTGATGTGGCGATACCCAAGTCGGGCAGAGAGCAGAACAGTCCAGAACTGATCCCCTCCCAGGAACACCACCACACCCCGCTGGGGCCAGGGGCCGTACCGCTGCGGGCGCAACAACAGTGACCAGAAACGCCGTGCCGGCACGATGCGCTCAAACAAGCCCCAGGGCTCTGCCGCCATGGGCTCCTGCCCGGTGGCATTGGGACAGGGAACCAGGACCAAATGCAAGGCTGCCGCAGCCGTCGCGGACCGTGGACGAAGGCGGAGGCTGGCATGCAGACGTTCCGCCAGTGGGCGGACCCATGTGGTCAGCTCACCGGGACCGTTTGAAACAAGAACGACGGCCGGTCCAGGTTCTGCTGCGCGGGGACGGGCCAAAAGAAAAAGTGCGGATGGCGAGACTTGAACTCGCAAGGCCGAAGCCACACGCCCCTCAAACGTGCGTGTCTACCAATTCCACCACATCCGCGTGGTCGACTTCACCGCTCGGGCGCTGTCGACGTCAGATCATACCGGTCGGGGTCTTTGCTTTCGGCTTGATCGGTCGGCGCTGATACGATCCGGCGTCAGGCCTGAAGATGCTGCGGGATGCCCATCGGCAAAGTGCTGATCGCCAACCGCGGCGAGATTGCTCTCCGAATCATTCGGAGTTGCCGCGAGCTCGGCATCGCCACCGTGGCGGTTTACAGCTCAGTCGACAAAGACGCACTCCACGTTCAGCTCGCGGATGAAGCGGTTTGCGTCGGCGAGGCGCTGAGCAGCAAGAGCTACCTCAACATTCCCAACATCCTGGCGGCGGCCACCTCCCGCGGCGCTGACGCCATCCATCCCGGCTACGGCTTTCTGGCCGAGAACGACAAGTTTGCCGAGATGTGCCGTGATCACGGCCTCACCTTCGTGGGACCGTCACCCCACGCGATTCGCTCGATGGGGGACAAGTCGACCGCCAAAACGACGATGCAATCGGTGGGTGTTCCCACGGTTCCCGGCAGCGAAGGTCTGCTCAGCAGCACGAACCAGGCGGCGGCCCTTGCCGAGGAGATGGGCTACCCCGTGATGATCAAGGCCACCGCCGGCGGTGGCGGACGGGGCATGCGGCTCGTGCCGGACGCCAGTCAGCTGGAAAGCCTGTACAAAGCGGCCCAAGGCGAAGCGGAAGCAGCCTTTGGCAACCCTGGGCTCTACATGGAGAAATTCATCGACCGGCCCCGCCACGTGGAAGTGCAGGTGCTGGCCGACCGCCACGGCAATGTGGTGCACCTGGGAGAACGCGACTGTTCGATTCAGCGTCGTCACCAGAAACTGCTGGAGGAGGCCCCCAGCCCGGCCCTGGATCCAGAACTGCGGCTGCGCATGGGTGAAGCCGCCGTTGCTGCTGCCCGCAGCATTCATTACGAGGGCGCTGGAACGGTGGAATTCCTGCTGGATCGCAGTGGGGGCTTCTACTTCATGGAGATGAACACCCGCATCCAGGTGGAGCATCCGGTGACCGAAATGGTCACGGGTGTTGATCTGATTGCCGAGCAGTTGCGCATCGCCGGTGGCGAACCCATCAGCGTGCGCCAGGAAGAGATCCAGCTCACCGGCCATGCGATCGAATGCCGGATCAACGCGGAGGATGCACGCCATAACTTCCGCCCCGCCCCTGGACGAATCACAGGATGGCTGCCCCCCGGGGGACCAGGCGTGCGCGTCGACAGCCACGTTTATACCGGCTACGACATCCCGCCCTTCTACGACTCCTTGATTGGCAAGCTGATCGTCTGGGGCAAAGACCGCGACCACGCCATGACCCGGATGAAACGGGCCCTAAACGAATGTGCGGTCACCGGAATCCCGACAACGGTGGAATTTCATCTCGAAATGCTGGATCGGCCTGAATTCATCAACGGCGACATCCACACCAAGTTCGTCGAGCAGGAGATGCTTCCCTGAACTCAGGCTGCCGCCTGAGCGTGCATCAGAATTTGGGACAGAAGCCCCTGCTGACCAACGAGCAACTCACGCACGAGGCTGATCAATCCAACCCAGATCACGGGGGTGACATCGACCCCACCAATCGGGGAGATCACGCGGCGGCTAAGCGCCAGAACAGGCTCCGTCGGCCAGGCCACCACGGGCCAAGCGCCTTGGTTCAAGTCCACCTGGGGGTACCAAGTGAGCACGATGCGAAGCAGGAACGCCAGGGTCCAGGCTGCCAACAGCAGACCAAGGAGAAGATGAACAACTGGCAGGACCTGCAGCAGCAGCGGCGTCACAAAGCTCAAAGCAAATCGCCCCGTCATCGTAGAAAGCCGACATCGCTCCTTAGGATCAGCGCGGCTTTGATGCAGACAGCAGCAACCCCATGACCCCCTCCCTCTCCAACTTCCTGAGCAGCCTCGTTTGGGGAGGTGTGATCGTTGTTGTTCCCGCCACCATCGCGCTGATTCTGCTGAGCCAGACCGACCGTCTCGACCGCAAGCTCTGACCTACCCCTGGCGCCCCTCGTAGACTGAGCCCCTAGCGGGATCAGAGTTTTGGTTAACGCCAGTCTCAACTGGGCCAGCATCGTCGGCATCGTGTTGGCCGTCGGCGGAGCTCTGCTCTATTTCATGCGGACGTTCAAACCAGCCCTGGCTCGGGACTACGACGTCTTCTTCGCAGCGATTGGACTGCTTTGCGGAGGCATCCTCTTTTTCCAGGGATGGCGTCTTGACCCGATTTTGCAGTTCGGCCAATTCCTTTTAGCGGGTACAACCGTTTTCTTCGCTTACGAAAGCGTGCGCTTGCGCGGAGTCGCCACCGAGCAAGCGCGGCGTTCCGCCTATTTCGATGACGAGCCCGCCCCTGATCGTGGCGATGGTCCTGGTGGACTGCGCGGGGGCTGGGATGACGGCTACGACCGTTTCGATGAACCCCAGCCGGTGCGGCGGCGTTTCTCCGGCCGCGACGACGACCCTGAAGAGCGACCTGAAGAGGAGTTCTACAGACCACGCCGCACCAGCCGCGCCGCGATCCCTGAAGAGGCAGCCAGCCGTCGCTCCATGGGTCGCAACCCAACGGATTCCGGCTGGGAACAAGACAGTGAACGCTCCCGCCGCATGGCCCGCTTCCGGGCCGGAGAAGCCCGTGATGAGCAACGCCCCGATTTTGGATCCAGACGATCGGAGCGAGACGATCAACGCCGCGGCAGCCGTCCAACGGGCCGCTCTGAACGTCCTGCTGGCGAACCCGCCCCGTCCGGCGCTGAGGATGCCGCCTTCAGTCCCAGCCGCAGCGCATCAGTGAACCGGGGACGTCCCGGAGCCAACCCGGTTGCAAAAACAGAGTCGAGGCGTTCTGCTGAACCGCCGCTGGCCTCGAACCGCCCGACCAGTAGCCGTCAACCCCCCCGCAGCTCAAGGCCGTCTTCCGGGAGCCCTCGGGACAACAGCTCCCGCTTTGACGACTGAGCCACTTGCGTCGCCCGCTGCTCCTTCTCCTGGCCAGCCTGGCGCTGATTGGCTGCAACGGTCGCCAAGAACGCGCCGGTGGAGCCCTGGTCAGCAGCAGTCAGCAGGCACCCGCCCTGAGTGGCAGTGGTGAATGGTTGGCGGTCGTGAGCGATCGCCGCGGCAGACCCACGGTGCAGCTGCGCCGCCTCAGCGACAGATCCGTGGTGTCCGTTCCGCAGCTGAGCCGTCATCAGCCCCACAGCTCCCCCTCCCTCAGCTGGAACGGTCGCTACCTGGCCGTCATCACCCAGCGTGGTCGCCGCAGGCTCGCGGTGGTGACCGACCGCCTGAATGGACGAATGCATCCCCTGCCGCTGCCGGGGGGACGGGACCCGGTGGTGCTCAGCCTCGCACCAGATGCACAGCAAATCGCCCTCCAGGTGACAGATCAGGGCCGGTGGCGCGTGGAACTGCTGGATCTGAGTGAAGTACTCGAACCAGACCGTCCACCGGGCCAGAGCCTCTCCACGCCAACACTGTCGTCAGAGCCATGATCCGCGTTGCTCTGATCTGCAGCCTGATGCTGATGACGGGCTGCAGCAGTCCCAGACCCACACCACGGCCCGATCTCAACGGCTTGCTGCGCCAGTCGGTGAACAGTCGCCGGGATCCATCCCTGGGGGGACGCTGGTTAGCCAGCCTTGGCCAACGCAATGGGCGGGAACGGGTCGAACTGATCGACCTTCGCAACCGCAATCCTGTCCCGCTGCCAGGCCTCAACCGTGCAGACGCCCAACCCATCAGCGTCAGCGTCAGTGCGGATGGGCAGCGCTTGGCTGTCGTCCAGCAACGAGATGGCCGCACGGAACTGGTGCTCTATCGCCGCAACGTGGGCGCAACACAACGGCTGCCTCTGGATCCACCGGGCGTGCCCCGCAGTGTCAGCCTGGATGGTGAAGGCCGTCGTCTGGCGGTGCAGGTGAGCCGAAACGGACGCTGGGATGTGGATCTGATTCGTCTGCCCTGATCAGGGCAGCAACCCCGCCCAGTGCAGAAAGGTGTCGCGGCTGAGGGCCTCGATCAAGAGCACCGCGACAAAACCCACCATGGCGAAACGGCCGTTCACGCGCTCGGCATACCCACTCCAACCGAATGCCGGTACGTCGTTGGTGGTGGCGGACGTCTCCGGAACAGACGTGGAATCAGGCGTCTCGCTTGTGGAGGTCATCCGGCCGGTTCAGGAACGTTCGAAGTCATAGCTGGTCGCCGGGATCAGCCGCCAGTCGCGATCTCCACTCAACTCGAGAACGGTGTCATGGAACTCCTTCAAGGTCGGCCGGTGACCAACGCTGATGAAAGCCACCTCGCGTTCGCGCAGCAGCGCATAAAGACGGGATTCAGTGTCGACATCCAAGGCACTGGTGGCTTCATCAAGCACCACGACCTTGGGGGAATTCAGCAGCAACCTGGCAAATGCCAGCCGCTGCTGTTCTCCCAAAGAGAGCAACCGCGGCCAGTCCTGCTTGATATCGAGGTCGGGGTAACGCTGCAGCAATTTCGCGAGCATCACCTGATCCAGAACGGCCCGCAGCTGTTCATCGCTGAAACGGGCCTGATCCAATGGGTAACAGAGCTGTTCGCGGAGCGATCCCAGAGCCATATAAGGCTTCTGCGGAATGAACAGAAGGTCCCCCTGCCCTGGGGAATACACAGTGCCTGTGGGTGATCCCCACAACCCACTCACAACCCGCAGCAATGAGGTCTTGCCACAGCCAGAGGGCCCGACCACAAGCAAGCCTTCAGAGGTGTCGAGCGAAAAGCTGAGATCGCGCACCAGCACGTTGTCGGTCCGCGGTGTTTTGACCGTGACCCCTTGAAGCGCCAAACGGTCGGACGGCACAATCCGCGGAGCGAAATCACTCCACTCCTCACGATCCAGGTTCGAGATATTCGACTGGAAACCTTCCAGCCGGTTAATTGATGCCGAGAATCGGGCCAGCGCTTCGATGTTGTAGACAATGAAGAAGAGCGATCCCTCAACCAGGTTGTAAGCAACATTCGCCTGAGCGAAGCCGCCATAATCCATCTCACCCGCCAGAATCGGCGCAGCAAGAATCAGATAAGGGATGAAATTACTGGCATAGATGCTGGAACGCTGCAGCACACGCAGCAACACCTCCCAGACGATCAGAAGATTGAAGTTCTCAACAACAGTGGCCAAGCGACGCGTCACCTCCTTGGCTTCCTGCTGTTCACCTGCATAGAAAGCAATCGATTCGGCGTTATCCCTTACCCGAACAAGGCCGTAGCGGTAATCCGCTTCGAAACGCAACTGAAAATTGTTCAAACGCACCAGCTTGCGACCGGCAACAATCATCAAGACCGAAATAGCAGCGGCATAGGCCAACAGAGCGAAGGTCAAGCCCTCACTCACCGAATAAAGGATGAGGATATTGAGAGAAAAGGTGAGAATCGAATCAAAGATATTGAGTGCGAAGCCAAGGGCTTGAGCCGTGAAATCACGAACATCCTCTGAAATGCGCTGATCAGGGTTATCAACGTTGGTGGCCGCCTCATCGTTGGGGTTGAGGACGTAATACGCCCGATCCCGGAGGTAGTCGTCCACCAAACTCAGCGACAACCATTCCCGCCAGAACAGACCCAGCTTCTGGGTGAAATAAAACTGCAGACTGCGAATCGGCAGGGCAACCGCAAAACAGGCGCCATAAACCCAGAGATTGCGGTAGGACGCATCCCCGTCCTTGGAGATCAACGCATTGGTGAGATCCCTAGCGATGAATGTGATGCCGGCATTGATGCCGTTCACACTCAACAGCATCAAGATAATCAAACCGAGAAACAGCCAAGGCAGCCAGCGGCGGTGCCGCAGCTGGCCCCGCACCGAGGCGAACACCACAGCCCCCAGCACGAACAGGGCACTGATGCCCGTCCCCCATCCACGGGACCAGAGCATGGCCAGGGAGGACTGGACGCCACCGAGGTACTGACCGGTCAACTCCGGCAGCAGCCAGGACAGGCCGTTCATCAGCCCGGTGACCAGGAACAGCACGATCCCGGCCACACAGAACAGCAGGCTCACCAGAAGTCCGATGAACTGCCAACCGTTGTCTTCGGTGTATGGAAAGAAGTAGGGCTGCGAAAGTCGACGCAGCTTGGCGGCCTGATCCCGCAGGTTCTGAAGCTGGTGGGTCATGCCACTGCTGAACTGTGCTCAGTCTGGCGGCCATTGCGCTGCTTCGCCGTCAGCATCAGCCGGGGGGCCAGGCCAGAGAACGCCCACCGATCACATGCACATGAAGGTGAAACACCGTCTGGCCAGCACCGGCACCGCTGTTGATCACCGTGCGGAAGTCGTCCAGCCCCTCCTGTTTGGCGACCCGAGCAGCGACCAGCAGCAGATGGCCCAGCAGGGGAGCATCCTCTGCAGCACCGGAGCGCAGGCTCTCGATCGGCTTGCGGGGAATCACCAGCACATGAACCGGTGCCTGGGGGGCGACATCCCGAAAGGCCAGGCACTGCTCATCGCTGTAGACCTCATCGCACGGGATCTCGCCGCGAAGGATCTTGCCGAAGATCGTGTCGTCTGCCATGGGCCTTGAGAACGAAGGAACAGCCATACCGGTGTGACAGCAAGGGCATGAATCTCCTGCGTCACCCACTTCAGAATGCTGGCACGTTGTCTCAGTGCATCCCTACAAGGTCTGGAGGCCAGGCCTGTGGTGGTGGAAGTGGATCTCGCCCCAGGCCTGCCGGGCGTCCAGCTGGTGGGCCTGCCAGACAAGGCCATTCAGGAGTCGCGGGAGCGCGTCCGCTCCGGCCTGCGCAACAGCGGCTTCCGCGGCCCCCTGGTTCGCGTGGTGATCAACCTTGCTCCGGCCGATCTACGCAAGGAAGGCCCCTCCTTTGATCTCCCGATTGCCTTGGCACTGTTGGTGGCCAGCGGGCAGCTCGCCCGCCCTCAGCTGGACGGCCTCTGGTGTGCTGGCGAATTGGGTCTCGACGGCAGCCTCAGGCCCTGTCGCGGAGTGATCGCCCTCGCCGACCAGGCCCATCAGCAGCAGGCCCGAGCCCTGGTGATCCCTCCCGCCAATGCCAGCGAAGCCAGCTTGATTGAGGGGCTGCCAATCCACACCGCGCCCAACCTGCGGGAGCTGGTTCTGCAACTCAAAGGAGAGCAACCCTGGCCCGTCATCGGTTGCAGCGGCTCCCGAGCAGCAGGCCGCATCAACAACCCGGAGCCCTTGCCATCCATTGAGACAAGCCTGGCTTCACGCGGCTTGGCCCTTTCCGCTGCAGGCGGCCACCATCTCCTGCTGGTGGGTCCCCCCGGCTGCGGCAAGACCCGCCTGGCCCATCACTTGCCACACCTGCTGCCACCCCTGAGCCGGAAGGAAGCACTCACCATCACACGCATCCATTCGATCGCCGGACATCTCCATGACATCGATCAACTGCAGCAGCAACGCCCCTTTCGATCGCCCCATCACAGTTGCTCCGCAGCCGCCTTGCTGGGGGGAGGACGCTCGCCCCGTCCCGGCGAACTCAGCCTGGCCCACGGTGGTGTGCTCTTTCTCGATGAGCTAGCGGAATTTCCGCGAACAGTGCTGGATCAGTTGCGGCAGCCCCTGGAGGAAGGCGCCGTACAGATCAGCCGCTCCCAGCACAGCACTGTCTTCCCCGCCTTGATCACCTTGGTGGCAGCCACCAATCCCTGCCCCTGCGGATGGCATGGCGATCGCGACCATGGCTGTCGCTGCAGCATCAGCCAGCGCCAGCGGTACTGGCAGCGGCTCTCAGGCCCGCTCCTGGATCGGCTCGACCTACAACTGCGGCTCGAACGGCGCTCAGCCAAGGAGATGACGAACGTGCTGAAACCTCACGGCCCGTCGAAAGTCTCCGAGTCTTGGTGCAGCCCAACACGGATTCAACGGGCCCGCCAGAGGATGCAGAGGCGCAATCCCGCCGGCTGCCGCAATGGCCGACTGTCGGCAAAAGCGCTGCGGCAGAGCGGAGCAATCGAGACTGCGGCGCTGGATCTATGGGAACAATTGATCCAACAACGCGGTCTGAGCACCCGCAGCAGTCTTCAGCTGTTGCGGGTGGCACGGACCATTGCTGATCTGAACGATCAGTCATCTGTTAACCGCAATGCCGTGGCGGAAGCGAGCTGCTACCGCTGCACCGATCTGCTGAGGGGACCTGAACCTCAGTAGTTGCGCGCCCGCTTGTCCGGTGTATCCCGGTAGGGCTGGGTGCCGATCGGCGGGGGCTGGAGATGGCGGTCGTTGAGCGACCCCAACGCATGGGTCATCGCTTCACCAAACCAGTTGAACCATTGAACAACTGTCGATTTCATCACAGCCTCCTGGGTCTTCCTTCAGTGTGAATTCACTGACAGGTCTCGACAACAGGTGTTTTGACCGGTTTTGTCCCCTCTCAGCTCAGGGAGTCGGTGCACTGTCTCGATAGACGTAGAGATGGCCCAGGCTTTTCTTGCCGTAGGCCCGTCGCTTCAGGGTCCACCCCGGCTCAAGCTTCAGCTGAACAAAGCCACTGGCGGCCCCGCCGGCCCGGGCGACGAGCAGGGTTGGCTGGGAGGGATTCCGGGTCGGTGTCGCCAGCAACTCAATATCACTGCCGCTGTTCACCACGCTGAGCCGATAACGGGTGCCAAGGTCATCACCACCGATGCGCAGGGAATAGCCGTTGCCGTCGATGTAACGGTTGCAGACCCCGGTGAAATCAAACTTGGACAGCAGGGGATCCACCATCGCCGGCGAGCCAGCACCCACAGCAAAACACGGGCGTTTCGTGGTCCGCTGTTCGTAGATGTTCAACTGCGAGCGTTGCCCCTGGCCGATGGGAGCCGACACCAGAACAAAGTTGCTCATCTCCACGGGAACCGCCGTGAACAGAGAGCCCTGGGCCAAGGCCACTGGTACCGAGGTCGCTGCGAGAGCTAGGCCAGCAGCAGCCACGGTTCGAAAGCGTGCCATCACGTCCATGGAGGAACTGAGCGGATCGTAAAAGTGATGCCTGAATCGGTCGCCCCCGATCAGGCCGGTTTATTGAGGCGTATGGCGACCAGCAGGGTGCCAACGGTTGCGGGGGCCGCAAGGGCCAAGATCCAACTGGTGGCTTTGACCCCGAGGTCGGGATCGCCATAGGCCAGTTCGAAGACACAACCTGTGCTGGCAATGCCAAGAACACAGGCAAGGGCCAGGAAAACGCCGGCCAAGGGTTTCATTGGCATGGCTCAGGCGACGCTCCGAACATGTTGGCGCTCGAAGCCCTTCTCCTGGAGCTCTTTCTGCAGACCGTCTTCATCGGTGACGCGATCGACGAACAACACGCCATTGAGATGGTCCATCTCATGCTGAATGCAGCGGGCCATCAAGCCATCGGCTTTCATCTTGCGGGGCCGACCCATCTCATCGCGAAAGCTCACTTCAATCGCCGTTGGGCGCACCACATCGAGATACACCCCAGGAATGCTGAGGCAGCCCTCCTCATAGGTATCGAGCCCGGCACTGGCCGCACTGATTTCCGGATTGATCAACACCAGAGGCGGTGTGGCCGCATTCTCCAAGTCGAGATCAATCACGAGCAGCTGCTGATGGATCCCCACCTGAGGTGCCGCCAGACCGATGCCCTTAGCGGTGTACATGCTGCGCAGCATGTCGCGGGCTAGCTCCCGCACCTGCTCATTCACCTTGCCGATGCGACGCGCCGACTTTCGCAGGACTTCATCGCCCAGGGTGTGAATCTCCAACGGCGGAGTTTCAAGGGCGGTTTTGGGGACCAGCATCGTGTCCCGCGACTTGTCGGCCTGACGGGCCAACTCTGCAAAGCTTCCTGCCAAGGCCAACGCCGCGTTGATTCAGCATGGTAAGCGGCCTAATTCAGCCGCCATGGGAGCCGTTCCGTTATCCGCGCAGCATGCCGTCGGCCGTTTGCCGGGGCTCAAGGAACCGGTACTGGTCAGCGGACCCGATGCAACGGTGTGGCTGATCTGGCTGGAGCAACGTCCCCAGGAACGGGGCCGCACCACAGCCTTGATTCGCCGTTTCGGCGATTCCGAAGCGGACCCTCTGGAGCTGACGCCGGCCCCCAGCAACCTGCGCAGTCGCGTGCATGACTACGGCGGCGGGGTGCTCGCCACTGCTGTGGAGCAGGACAGGCTGATCCTGAGCTGGATCGACAGCGGCTGCGTCTGGCGTCAGGACTGGCGCCTGCCAAAGACCAACACAGACCATCCCACCCCCCTGGCAGCAGCCGAACGGCTCAGCCGGGAGGGCGACTGGGCGCTGGCGGATGGCGTGCTCGATCTGCCCAGGCAGCGCTGGATCGGAATCCGTGAAGTCGAGGGCCGTGACGAGCTGGTGAGCCTGGCGTTGAGCGGGGCCGATCAGACCCCGTTGCTGCTGCACCAACCGGCGGACTTTGCCGGCTATGGCTGCTTGAGCCCCGATGGCCAGCGCTTCGCCTGGGTGGAATGGCAGCAACCCGCCATGCCCTGGGACAGCAGCAGTCTCTGGTGCGCGGGGTTCAGCGACACGGGCGGGCTGCTCCAGCCCCGTCAGTTGGCCGGGGGCGACGGCGTCTCGGTGTTTCAACCCCAGTGGCTGTCTGACGGACAGTTGCTTGTGGCGGAAGACAGCACGGGTTGGTGGAATCTGATGCTCCAACCCAGCGCCGATGCCGACTGGGAAAGGCCCTGGCCGATGGCCGCTGAAACAGCCATGCCCCAATGGATCTATGGGATGAGCACCACGGCTTGGGATGGCGAACAGCTGATTGCAGCCGTGTGCAGCCGCGGGGCCTGGTCATTGCAACGGCTCAGTCTGGATGGAAGCGTGCAGCCGTTGCCGCAGCCCTTTGATGATCTGGCGGGATTGAATGCCTGCCACGGCCGCGCCGTGGCCGTGGCCAGCAACGGCACCAGCGTGGCCGGACTGCTGGAACTCGACCTGCGACCGGCGACCGCCCTCTGGAGCCACAGCCCTGCCATACCAGCACCCTTGGCGGCAGAAGAGATCAGCGTGGCCGAACCGCTGTGGTTCAACGGCCACCAAGGGGAACGCACCCATGCCTGGTACTACCCCCCCAGCGGCAAACCACCAGGGGCAGCCCCACTGCTGGTGAAAAGCCACAGCGGACCAACGGCCATGGCCCGCCGCGGCCTCAGCCTGGCGATCCAGTACTGGACCTCCCGTGGCTGGGGCGTGGTGGATGTGAATTACGGCGGCTCAACGGGGTTCGGCCGGGATTACCGGGAGCGGCTGAACGGTGGCTGGGGGGTGGTGGATGTGGCCGACTGCGCCGCAGCAGCCCGGGCCTTGATCGACTCCGGTCGCGCTGATCCCGACAAGATCGCCATCGAAGGTGGGAGTGCTGGCGGGTTCACCACCCTGGCGGCTCTGTGTTTTACCGATGTGTTCCAGGCCGGTGCCTGCCGCTATGCGGTGTGTGATCTCACCGCCATGGCCGAAGACACCCACCGGTTTGAGGCGCGCTACTGCGATGGTCTGGTGGGGGCATGGCCAACGGAACGTCATCTCTATGAGAAGCGATCGCCCCTGCTACATGCGGATCAAATCCGCTGTCCGGTGCTGTTCTTCCAGGGGTTAAAAGACAAGGTGGTGCCTCCGGAACAGACCGAGCGCATGGCCGAAGCCCTGCGCAGCAACGGCATACCGGTGGAGGTGCGGCTCTTCGACGACGAAGGCCATGGCTTCCGCAACCAGAGCACCCAGATCCAGGTACTCGAAGAAACCGAAGCCTTTTTCCGACGTCAATTGGGCCTAACGGAGCAGCGGAAGTGAAGGCCAGAGGCCATCATCTAATCACAACAGATCGAGACAAATAAGCAACAAAAACAAACTTCCCATAGGCTCAAAAGACATCAATATTCAGACCATGTTTCAACGTTGGCGCCGAGAATTTATCGAATTCTTCTTCACCAAGGGCAGTGCTCTGACGGTCGCGATTGCATTCATCGTGGGGCAACAATTCACAAGAATCGTTGATTCAGTCACCAAAGACCTCTTGATGCCACTCCTGAACCCCTTGGTTCCCAAGGGCAGCTTCGAAGATTTGAAAATTGACTATTTCGGCGGCGCAATCGAGATTGGGAAGCTAGTGGACACCATCATCGAAGCCCTCTTGGTGGCCTGGATGCTGTTCCTCATCCTCAAGGCGATCAAACGGATTGAGCGGCAAACCTCAGCATCCACCGAAGAATCAGGACTGAGCTAGCAGATGGTTACAACCCACACAACCGGGTTCAGCAAATGTGATCGCTTAAGCGAGCAACCAACAGGAACGTTCAACCTGTGCCCCATGGAACGGATGAGACTGCAGCGGGTCTGAGATGGTTAGCAAAGCTTCCTGAGTATTAATGCGGATCTTGCGTTATCGCGGCAACAGCTACGCCAGCCCTGAACCGATCAACGCAGCACCCCGTGCCGGCGTGCGGTCTTACCGCTGGGTGCAGTACGCCATCCAAAGCGACAACGTCGTCCCCCTGGAGCAACGCGAAAGCATTTCGAACGATCAGCAGCTGGCCGCCTGAGCCGGCTCAGCTGTGTTCGCGCAGGAAGGCGACCGTGGAGGCGAGCTCCTCGCTGAAGCGGTCGATCTCTTCAAAGGTGCTGGTGAAGCTCAGGCTGGCCCGGGCTGAAGCCGTGACGTCATACAAACGGTGCAAGGGCTGACAGCAGTGGTGACCACTGCGAATACAGATCCCGGACGCATCAATCAGCGCGGCAATGTCATTGGCATGCACGCCATCAACCAGGAATGTGGCGAGGGCACCGCGGTCAGGCTGCTGATCCGGCGTCGGCCCCAAGACCCGCACACCATCAATGGCCTGCAGCCTGTTGAACAGATGCCGGGTGAGCTGAGCCTCCCAGGCCTGAATCGCCTCCAGACCAACTGCCTGCAGATAGCGAATTGCGGCACCCATGCCCACCGCTTCTCCAATGGCAGGGGTTCCAGCTTCGAACTTGTGGGGCAGCACCGCCCAGGTGCTGTGATCCAGGAAGACGTCCTGGATCATCTCTCCACCACCCAAAAAGGGAGGCATCGCCTCCAGCAGAGACTCCCGCGCCCAAAGAAAGCCCATGCCGGTGGGCCCGCAGAGCTTGTGGGACGAGCCGACAAGAAAGTCGGCCTCCATCGCTGCCACATCAATCGGCTTGTGGGCCAGGCTCTGGCATGCATCAACCAGCACGCAGGCGCCAACGGCATGGGCCGCCGGGATCACCTGATCAAGGGGATTGCAGCAGCCGAGTGCATTGCTGATGTGCACCAGGCTCACCAGCCGGGTGCGCTGGCTGAGCTGGGCCTGGAAATCCTCCAAATCCAGCTCACCGGCTTCGGTGATGCCGACATGCCGCAGCACACAACCGGTGCGCTGGGCCAGGAGCTGCCATGGCACCAGATTGCTGTGGTGCTCCATCACGGTGAGGAGAATTTCGTCCCCCTCCTTCAGGTTGGCATCACCCCAAGTGCGCGCCACGAGGTTGATCGCTTCACTGGCATTGCGGGTAAAGACGATCTCCCGGGAAGTGGCGGCACCCACGAAGGCCGCAGTCGTGCTGCGGGCTGCCTCAAAAGCATCGGTGGCGCGGGCACTGAGCTGGTGGGCGCCGCGATGCACATTGGCGTTGTCGCAGCTGTAGTACTGCTGCAGCGCCTCCAGCACCTGACGGGGCTTCTGACTGGTGGCGGCGTGATCGAGATAAATCAGCGGCCGGCCATCGGGAGCCAGCTGCTCAAGAATCGGGAAGTCGGAACGATGTCGAGAGGATAAATCCACGAAATCCGCACCAAATCGTGCTTTTGCGGTGATTGTCATGGAGCAAGGCTGCCCATGACGCGCTCCAGGGGACGCCAGGCCTGCGCAGCAGCAGGCAGCTGCTCGATCACCTCCTGGCAGGCCCCGCGCAACAGCAGCGCGGTCGCCTCCGCCGCGGCGATCCCACGACTCTGGAGATAAAACAACTGATCGTCCTGGAGCTGAGACACGGTGGCGCCGTGGGCGCAGCGCACATCGTCCGCCACGATTTCCAGCTCGGGCTTGGTGTCGACCCGGGCGCGATCAGACAGCAGCAGGTTGCGGCTCAACTGCGCCGCATTGGTGCGCTGGGCATCGCGGGGAACACTGATGGCACCGTTGAAAATCGCGTGGGATTGGCCACCGGCCAGGCATTTCTGCAACTGATCCAACTCCCCTTCAGGCCCGTCGAAACGCACCGCGGTATGGGTAGCCAGTTGCTGTTCGGCGCCTGTCACCGCCAAGCCCTTGAGCACGGTCTGCGCTTGTCCATCCACCTGCACCACCCGGGGCTCCACCCGTCCAAAGCTCCAGCCCTGAACGACCGAGGTGAGGGCGTAGGAGCTGCGGGGCTCCTGCTCAACCGCCAGATGCGCCATCAACGACGAAGCGCCATCAGCCGTGGCCAGCACCCCATGCCGCAGTTGCGCCTCCTGCCCCAAATGCACTTCCAGCACGTGGCTGTGGGCGGACGCACCCTCCGCCAACAACACCTGCAGCAACTCAAGCTCCGCCTTTTCCTCGAGCAGAAGTAGCACCCGGGTGGCGTTCAACCCGGCACCCGCCGCGAGGACCAGTTCCAGCGAACCCACGCTCCCCCGCACCCTGAGGGCCAGGATCTGCTGCGCTTTGGCATGGTTGAACTCCACCGGCCAGGCCTGGGCGCAACCGCAGCAATCAAGGGTGTGGCCGAGGGCCTGCTTCAGCTCATCAGCATTGAGAACCGTGATCCCCTCCGGGAGGAGCTGCCCTGCCAAGGGATCCTCAGAACCGTTGAGCACCAGACGGGTCACCCCCTCCAAGCTGGGCGGCAGTGGTGCTGAAATCTTCGACGCACTGGTCGGCAACGCCGACACAGCCGCAAGACGCTTGAGGTCGGTGAGCCGCCAGGACTCTTCCCTGCGGCTGGGCAGACCGAGGTGCTCCAACGCGGCGCGACCGCGCTCCTGCACCGGCGCCAGCACACTGCTCCCCATGATCAAGCAGCCCCCTGGGTGGCCAGCTCCTGATCCACCCAGTCGTATCCGGTTTGCTCCAGCTCAAGGGCCAGTTCCCGTCCGCCAGTGCGCAGGATCTGGCCCGCAGCCATCACATGGACATAGTCCGGGGTGATCTCATCAAGAAGACGCTGATAGTGAGTGATCAACAGCGTGGCGTTGTCTTCCGTCGCCAATTGGTTCACTCCACCGGCAACGATGCGCAGGGCGTCGATATCGAGACCCGAATCGGTTTCATCGAGAATCGCCACCACAGGCTCAAGTAGCGCCATCTGCAGGATCTCGTTGCGCTTTTTCTCACCACCGGAGAACCCTTCATTCACACTCCGCTCCAAGAAGGCGGGGTCCATCTGCACCACCTTGAGCTTGTCGTGCACGTGATCCTCAAAGGCAAACGTGTCGAGCTCCTCCTCCCCCTGTTTCTCCCGCCGAGCATTGGTGGACACCCGCAGGAACTCCAGGTTGCTGACGCCGGGGATCTCAACCGGGTACTGAAATCCGAGAAACACCCCCAGCCGGGCCCGTTCCTCAGGATCCAGCTCAAACAGATCCTGACCGCGGTAGCGAACGGTGCCGCCCGTGACTCGATACGCCGGATGCCCAGCCAACACCTTGGAGAGCGTGCTCTTGCCACTGCCGTTGCGGCCCATCACGGCATGGATCTCACCAGCCCGCACCTGCAGATTCACCCCCTTAAGGATGGGCTTGTCCTCGACGGAGGCATGCAGGTCTTGGATGTCGAGCAGCAGCTCAGCGTCAGGGCGAATCACGGAAGGAGGCGTTGAAAAACAGAGACAAGGTGGAGACAGGGATCAGCCCACGGATCCCTCGAGTTTGAGGGCCAACAATTTGTCAGCCTCAGCAGCGAACTCCATGGGCAGCTGGTTGAAGACGTCGCGGCAGAAGCCACTGACCATCATTGAGACGGCTTCTTCAAAACCAATGCCACGGCTCTGGAGATAGAAGAGCTGGTCTTCAGAGATGCGACAGGTGCTGGCCTCGTGCTCGATGGCCGCCTGCGGCTGCTGAGAACGGATGTAGGGGTACGTATTCGCAGCAGCCTGATCGCCAATCAGCATCGAATCGCACTGGCTATAGTTACGAGCTCCCTTGGCATTGGGCCCCATTTGCACAAGGCCTCGGTAGCTGTTGCTGGAGCGTCCGGCGCTGATGCCTTTGCTCACGATCGTGGAGCGGGTGCGCGGTCCGACATGGACCATCTTCGTGCCGGTATCGGCCTGCTGGCAGTTGTTGGTGAGTGCAACGGAATAGAACTCACCTACTGAATCAGCACCCTGGAGCACACAGCTGGGGTACTTCCATGTGATGGCCGAACCGGTCTCCACCTGGGTCCAGCTGATGCGGCTGCGATCACCACGGCACTGGCCGCGCTTGGTCACGAAGTTGTAGATCCCGCCCACACCGTTTTCATCGCCGGCATACCAGTTCTGAACCGTGGAGTACTTGATGGAGGCATCCTCAAGGGTCACCAGTTCAACCACCGCAGCGTGGAGCTGGTTGGTGTCAAACATCGGGGCGGTGCAGCCCTCGAGGTAACTCACCGAGGCACCTTCTTCGGCCACGATCAGGGTCCGCTCGAACTGACCGGTGTCCCCGGAATTGATCCTGAAATAGGTGGACAACTCCATCGGGCACTCCACCCCCTTCGGGATGAAAACAAAGGATCCGTCGCTGAACACCGCTGAGTTCAGGGCGGCGAAGTAGTTGTCGTTGCTGGAGACAACAGTGCCGAGGTAACGCTCGATCAGCTCGGGGTGCTCTTTCACCGCTTCACTGAAAGAACAGAACACCACGCCGTGTTCCGCCAGCTTCTCTTTGTAGGTGGTGGCGATCGACACGCTGTCGAAAACAGCATCCACAGCGACATTGCTGAGGCGCTTCTGTTCGCTCAACGGGATACCGAGCTTGTCGAAGGTCTCCAGGAGCTTCGGATCCACCTCATCAAGGCTGGCCTTCTTGTCCTGCTGCTTGGGCGCCGCGTAATAAACGATGTCTTGATAGTCGATCTCGGGATAACCGAGGGCAGCCCAATCAGGCTCCTCCAGGGTGAGCCAGTGGCGAAACGCCTTGAGCCGGAACTGCAGCAGAAAATCCGGCTCCTCCTTCTTGGCAGAGATCAGGCGAACGACCTCTTCACTGAGACCCTTGGCGATTTTGTCGGTCTCGATCTCGGTGACGAAGCCGTACTTGTACGGCTGACTGACGAGATCCCGTGTGGAGGTACTGGTCATTCCGTTCAGCCGACGGTGGCGTTAATCGTTTCAGTGGAGATGGATTGCGTCTTGTCAGGGCAGGCGAAAGGATTGTCCTCAGTGAGGAAGAGCATGCAGTGGCATTCCTTGCGTTCACGCATAGGAACACAGGGACAGTTCCAAAAGGCCTGGGAGACCTCGGCCTCTTTGTCGTCGTAGTGCCGGCAGGGGCACAGAGCGCCTCCCAGGTCGTCCTTGTGACGCGCGAGACCTTTCAGAACAACAGCGGTGACACTGGGATCAGCACAGAAATAGGTGCCTGTCCGCTGCGCGTAGGTTTGAGCGAACTTGCGGATCACCTCCAGACTTTCTGCTGTCGGCTCTTGAGGGGCGTCGGACATAGAAGTGGAGGGAGCGGCGAATTACGAAACCCCGCGGTTTCCTTATCGGAAGCCTAGGCCAACAGGCCTCCGGTCAGCGGGCTTCCCATTGTGACCCGCAACCCGGCCGACATTCCGAGGCAATTCGATGGCATCGTGTGGGAAGGTTTCGCTTCTTCATGAGCGCCTCGGCCCCTGCCAGCACCCGCGACGCCGTGCTCTCCCTGCTAATGGAGCGCGGAGAGGAAGATGCTGGCAATCTGGCCGGCACCGTGGGCATTTCCGTGCAGGCCATGCGCCGGCACCTGCGCTCTCTTGCCGAAAGTGGCTTGGTGTGCTCCAGCAGCAACTCCAGCGGCCCCGGGCGTCCCAGTAACCGCTGGTGTCTTACCGACCAGGGTCGGGCCCAGTTTCCAGACGGCAGTGACCGCTTCGCCCTGGGGCTACTGGATTCGATGCGCAGCCATCTCCCCGAAGCGACCGTGCGTCAGCTGCTGAACCAGCAGGCCGAGTCGAAAGCCAGCCAATACCGAGAAAGCCTGGGCGATGCCTCCCTTGAGGCTCGCCTCGAACATCTGGCACGGCTGCGGCGCGACGAGGGCTACGTCACCGTTTGCAGCAGAGATGACGACGGCGTCAGCTGGCGACTCGAAGAAGCCCATTGTTCAGTGCAACGCATCGCCGAGGAATTTCCTGCGGTCTGCGACCAAGAGTTACTGCTGATTCGGCAGACCGTGCCGGACTGTCGAGTCGAACGCGTGCATTGGCGGCTCGAGGGCGGTCACGCCTGCGGCTTCCGGATCACTCCGCTTGCCCAGGGCTGATGGCCATCGACCGGGCGACGATTGAGCAGATCGATGCCACCTTGCTGCCCCAGCTGGATCGGCATCACCTGCGGGTTCTGAGCCATTGCCTGGACAGCTTTCAGGCGATGGCAGGACGCGAGGCCACAGGAGCGATCCCCGACGAAGACCAACAGCGTCTCTGGTGCAGGCAGCAACCCGTCGTCGCGGACGACCCCGCCTTTCTCGAAACCCTGCTCCAGCAGCTCAGGGCTGCCGCCGACCAGCTCGATCAGCTGGCGATTGAACTGGGCAAGCCACCCCTGGCACTGACCCTCGACGATCTAATCAACGCCGCCGAAGCCCGCTGCCGTGGCTGACATGGCTGTCATGGCTGTCATGGCTGTCATGGATAACGCCGTCGAGCTGCCATCATCAATTCATCTGTTTAACGCGGGCGATGCTTGATATCTCTGACGCCCTCAGCTTCTTTCGCCTGAGCTGTGGTCGGTGGACCTCGCAGCGCAGCCAGCATCATCTGCTGCATCGCCGAGCCGAAGCCGGAGCCTCCTTCATCGTCGTGGAGGAACTACTGAAGGGAGACGAGCGACTCGCGGAGATCGCCGAGCGCAACAACGAGAGCGTTGAGCGAATCGTCGGCGGCTGCTGGGTGCGCTGGAGCGGATCAATGGCCTGGGACCGCGCCGGTGAATCCCACGAGGACCAGACCATGTTCGGACTGATCCCCGAGGACGAGACGGGGCGACGCGGACTCTTGCTGCGGGATCGCGGCTATGCCGAAAAAGCACCGGTGGCGGGCCAGTTCCGCATGGACGAGGAAAACGGCCTGATCCTCACCACCGATTACGAAATGATGAGCTCCCTGGAGCGCTTCTGGTTCGCGGGTCCGAACCTGCGGCTGCGCACTAGCACGGTTCAGGGGCTCTCCAACAACGCCTCCTTCTGCATGGAAACCCGGCAGCTGGATGACGCGCCGGAGTCCAGTCATAACGCTCAAACTTCCATCAGCGCAGCCGGCCTCGCCCCGTTCGGCTGGTAAGCAGAAATACTTAGAAGAAGTATTACGGCATGTAATCGCTGCAACACCTGCTGAAGGGGGCAAGACCGAGCACTTCTACGATCCCGAACAGTGGATGCTGTAGCTCGCGTGGCCATTCCTCTTCTGGAGTACGCACCGATCACCCAAAACTCCCTCAGGAGTGGTGTTCCAAACATTCGCGTTGGCTCCGAGGAAGGATCGAGGGCCTACTCCATTGAGATTGCCGACGACCGGGACAACTTCGACACGGTGGTCGAGAGCGGCTACCGCCAAATCTTTTTCCACGCCTTCGAGACAGATCGGGACGTCAACCTTGAGTCCCAGCTCAAGGATGGCCAAATCACCGTTCGTGATTTCATCCGCGGCCTGGTGCTCTCCGACACCTTCAAGCGCACCTTCTACGGCTTCAACAGCAACTACAAAGTTGTCCGCCACCTTTGCGAACGGATCCTTGGTCGCAAAGTCAACGGGAAAGGCGAGGAGCTGTCTTGGTCGATCGTGATTGCGACCAAGGGCCTCGAGGGCCTGGTTGACGTTCTCCTCGACAGCACTGAATACCTTGACACCTTCGGCTACGACACTGTTCCGTACCAGCGGAACCGTGTGCTTCCCGGCCGCGAGCTCGGTGACACTCCCTTCAACATCACCACCCCTCGCTACGACGAGTACTACCGCGGAATCCTGGGCTTCCCTCAGCTCATCTTCACCGGTGGGCCTGCCAAGAAATTGCCGGAACGCGCAAAGATCCGGAAGGGTGGTTCTCCTTCGGACTACATGGCCTGGGTCAGCGAAATCGGCAGTCCACGTCGGGTCGGTGGGAGCACCAGTGCCGACATCGACTACCTGGCAAAGGTTCCTTATCGCACCCTCGGCCGCTGAGTCCGGAGCCAAGCACAATCAAAAAAGCGGGGCTGAAGCCCCGCTTTTTTTGTGTGAGAGACAGTGATCCCCGGGATCGGAGCCCAACAAGTGGTCAGGATCCACTGACCCTTGGGCCATTGCCGGCTCGAAAAGGAATTTTTCGGATCACAATGATCCCAAACGAAACCTGGAGTTTTTAGGCGTGTCTCAAACACTGTCATCACTGGCACGTCTCACCCTTCGTCAACTGCGTCAGATCGCCAGTGATCTGGGCGTGCCGCTCTACAGCCGCAAGAGCAAAGAGACTCTTGTCGACGAAGTTGCCCAGCGTCAGCAAAAACGTGGGGGAGACCTGAAAGCCATCGAAGCGGAGCTCAACGCACCGGCCGTGAGCACGAGCGATACCCGCGTTGTGTTTCTACCCCGTGATCCCCAATGGGCCTACGTGTTCTGGGAAATCTCGGAAGCCGATCGCAAGGTTGCCCAGAAGGATGGAGCCAGCCGTCTTTGCCTCCGCCTGTCCGACGTCACCGGCATGCAGGACGGCAACGCACATCCACATACTCTCCAGGAAGTGCCGGTCGACAGCCACAGCACCGAGTGGTATTTGCCTGTACCTCTCTGCGACCGGGATTACCGGGTCGAACTGGGCTACCGCATCGGCACGACCTGGATGTCTTTGGCCTTCTCTTCGGTGGCGCGCGTGCCTGCTCTCCACCCCAGCGAACAGATTCTTGACCAGTTCGTTCCCTTCAGCCTCGATGCTGCCCCAGCAGCACCAGCAACGACGACGACTCCCGTCTCACCAAGTGAGTCGAGCAACAGTGGTCTGCACGAGCGGCTCTACCAAAGCGCGACTGTTCAATTCCGCCGGCGCCGGGTCGGCTCTGAAGAATTCCAGGAAGGTTTCGATACCTCTGGCGAAAGCACCGGGTTGAACGACTCTGGTGTTGGCCTGTGGGCCAGCGGCCGCAACGAATCCGGCCTGGGTGGCGTGGCACCTCGCCAACGCTCCTTCTGGCTGGTCGCCGACGCCGAACTGATCGTGTACGGCGCCACCGACCCTTCGGCCCGCCTCACCATCGGAGGAGAGGAGGTTCCTCTCTCCACCGATGGCACCTTCCGGATTCAGGTGCCCTTCCGGGATGGCGAACAGATGTATGCCATCGAGGCCACAGCCTCTGATGGAGAGCAGAAGCGCAACATCACGCTCAATTTCAAGCGTGAGACCCCTGAAGACAACAGCAACCCCGCCAGCGAAGCTCGCGCCGAGTGGTTCTGAATCCTTCTGATCCCAAAGCTCCAGCCTCCCTGCGCTGGTTCGTGGCCATCACCCCCCTCGCGGGGGCGATGGTTTTTCCATTGGTCGTGCCTTTGGTGATGGCACGGGTGGGTATCGGAGCAGGTGTTGGCGTGGCCCTCGTTCTGAGCGGAATCTGGTTTGTTGCGATGCTGAAGACATCGGAGATGCCCCACTGAAACCAGGGGAACTCTGGTTAAGGCTCAGACTTGATCGAGATGCTGAAGTGCAAGCTGGCATTGATGGCAGCGGCTCTTCTCTGCAGTGGCTGCAGCCAGGCAGGGTCGGTCGTGGGCGAAAGCCCAGCGGCTCTTGCACTGCCCAACAAGATCGATGTGGTCTTCAACCACAACGCCACATCGCGCTACAGATCACCCCTGACTGGGGCCTGGCGTAATGGTGACGACCTGGAGCAATGGCTGATTTCATCCATTGATGCCGCCAACCAGGAGGTGCTCGTGGCTGTTCAAGAGATCAGCCTGCCAAGGATTGCCGTAGCACTGATCGCAGCAAAACATCGCGGCGTTCTTGTTCAGGTGATCCTTGAAAACAACTACAGCGCCTCCTGGAGCGAACAACGACCCAGCCGATTGAACCAGCGAGAGCGACACCGCTGGCATCAGTTGAACCGCCTGGCCGATAGCGATGGGGATGGCACAACAAGCCCTGAAGAGGCCTTCCGCGGTGATGCCGTTGCATTACTCCAGGCCGCGCAGATTCCACTGCTTGACGACACCGAAGACGGCAGCAGTGGGAGCGGCCTGATGCACCACAAGTTTCTGGTAATCGACCAAACATCGGTGATCACCGGAAGCGCCAATTTCACCAGTTCCGGTGTGCATGGGGATGCGGGCCAGCCATCCAGCCGCGGCAATGTGAATCACCTGCTTCGGTTCAACAGCCTTGAGCTGGCATCCGTGTTCCGCAAGCAGTTCACCCAAATGTGGGGGGACGGCCCCGGCGGTAATCCGGACAGTCGCTTTGGCCTGCAAAAAGCAAGCGAGGGCACGCAAACGGTGCGGGTCGGCAACACCCAGGTGGACGTGCTGTTCTCACCTCATCCCAAAAGGAACCAGGAGCACGGGCTCAACCAGCTGGCTAAACAACTGAGGCGTGCAAAGCAGAGCATCGACATGGCCCTGTTTGTGTTCTCAGCTCAGCAATTAACCAACGTGCTGCGGGACAAGATCGAAGAAGGTGATGAGATCCGCCTGATTGCGGATCCTGGCTTTGCGAGCCGCCCCTTTTCAGAAGTGCTCGATCTGCTGGGAGTCACCCTTCCGGATCACACCTGCAAGGTGGAATCTGGCAATGCGCCCCTGGATCAGGGCCTGAAAGGCATCGGCACCCCACGCCTCGCCCGTGGTGACAAGCTGCACCACAAGTTCGCCGTGATCGATAACCGCACCGTGATCACTGGGAGCTTCAATTGGTCGCCCTCAGCCGCTCACACCAACGACGAAACCCTGCTGGTGATCCACTCACCCCAACTCGCCCAACACTTCACCCGTGAGATGGATCGCCTCTGGGATGGAGCAGAACTCGGGATCACACCACACATCCAACGCAAACTCGACCGTCAAAAGATCCGATGTGGGGACGGCGTGAGGAAGGACTGACCTAAATTCCCGTACCAGCTAATCCCGAGGTCATGAAAGCTGTTCTGGGCATCCTCACCGCAGGCTCATTGCTGCTCACAGCAGGCTGCGCAGAACTTCGAGAGATCGCTGAAGAGTACCAAGCCGAGCAAGCAGCAGAGGAAGCTGAACAAAACAGAATCAGAACTCTCGACCTTGATCAACCAATCGCGAGTCTTGGCGTCGAAGCAATTGCTGAGGAGTTCGAAGCCAACTCCGTGATGGCAGAGAACAAATATATGAATCAGCCCATTGAGCTCAGAGGATATATCGGCAGCATTGACGACTCTATGTTTGATGAGAAAAACATCAGCATCACCATCAGAGGCGGGGAATACAGTTTCTCATCTGTGAGTTGCTCGAAGCCAAGATCATCAGACGCAGTACGCGAGCTCAGGAAAAACATGCGTGTCGCCGTACGGGGAGTAATCACATCAGAAGAAATGGGCATCGGTTTGTCACGATGCAAATTCTGGATCTTCTCCGAAAACCGCTGGGTTGGAGTCGAACCAACAGCCCGAGTGAACTCATCACAAGAAAAAGATGAGACAGAGCAAAAATCAGAAGACACAGAGACTGAACGCAAGGAGACAAAAACAATCACCAGCCTGACCGAACGATGCGCACCTGTATGGGAAAGAGCAGATTCACTTAGCGGATCCTACGGAGAAGCAATGAATAGTGTTTACCGAAACAACAGAGAATGCTATTGCGAAGGAGACCGCCAGAAAGTAGCAGAGATGGGTGACGACATTGCTCAGAGATACGAGAACTTCTGTGCTACAAACTGATTCAAAACCAATAATGAGAATCCGAAACACAAGGGCAGGATTCATCCAAGCCCAATTCAATGACGACGCCTCATCCCTTGTCATCGTTGAAGTCCTCCTCATTGCCGTTGCATTTGGAGTTGGAATGCAGAGCTGGTGGTGGGGAGGAGGGATCTTCCTCGGAGGAATGATCGTCATGGTCACTCCTATCCTGAATATCTTGTTCTGCCTCGCCATGACCGCAGCCTGGGCAGTTGCTGGGTTTCACATCGGAGAAGCAATTGGGCAAGACGGTGCCAACTACGTCATCGCCATTATTGTGGCACTAGTGTCTCTTGGCGCTCACCTAGGTGCGATCGAATGGGCAGAAGATATGGGAGCCAAGGATTAACATCTACTTCTGAAACCTTTCCACCAAAACCACTCACAGGAATGATCCACGCACTTGCATCAACAACGAAACCAACGCGGAGAAGAGGTGAAAAGACGCTGAATCCCTTGGCCTTAGGCTTAGGCTTAGGCTTAGGCTTAAGCTATAACAAGCTTGATAGCAGCAAGTGACAGGATTTGGCGGGCCAGCAAAAGGGAAGGCAAATAAATCCTCAAGAAAGCCGCAGCTAAATTTTCAAAAATGGTTCAACCAAGCCATTTTTTCGCACCAAAAAGGTCGACTCAGAGAGGCCGAATCGATTTACAAAAAAATGATCGCCGCAGGAACATCTGATCCCGCCGTTTATTGCAATCTTGGAATCATATGCAAAAACAGTGGAAGAATACAAGAAGCCCTTAAATATTACGAGCAAGCTTCAGAACACGAGCCAGACGACTCAAAAATTTTTAGCAACATTGGAAATCTATACCGAGAGACTGGCGAGCTTGATCAAGCACTTAGATACACCTTAAAGGCACTTGAGCTCGATCAAAAGTCATCGACCATACAGATGAATTTGGGCGGTATTTATCGGGACCTTGGAGAGACAGATCAAGCCCTAGCAGCCACCATCGCATCCATCGAGCTTGATGCAACCAATATCGAAGCAGGGCAGAATCTTAAAAGCCTTGCCAGCAGTATCAAGATCAGCGCGGCGAATGAAAATTCAGCCAGGAAAGCCTACGAAATGCTGCTCAATCGCGATGACTTGTCCCACCGCAAGCTATGCCCACTGTTCATTCAACAATACCTTAAACAGATCCAAACAGCTGCTCAGTCAAATCCCATCATTTCAGATCACAATCAGGCCTTTCATGAGCTTGCCTCTGAATGGAGATTCAGAAAATCTCTGACACTAATGATCCCGCCCCATCACGAGATTGAAGCATTCCTCACTCACCTAAGGAAGGAATTTCTGGTTCATATCAAACAGAATGGCGCCATACCCAAAAAATTTAAACCTCTCCTCGAGGCACTAGCGACACAATGCTTCCTCAACGAGTACGTCTATTGGCAATCAGATGAAGAACAACAATGGGTCAAGCATCTGATCAGCGAAATTAGAAAAAGCAAAGAGACATTCAACCAATACTTACCCATCATTGGCTGCTATACACCCATCCATAGCATCACCACTCAAGCAGAAGACTTAAATAATTACCCCATCAGCAGTGATGAAAGTAGAGCTTTTATTGAAACTCAGTACAAAGACTCCGAGGAAGAGACGGCCATCAAGTCCCAGCTCAGCATGGGTCAAAAAATAACCGATACGGTCTCACTTGCAGTCCAGCAAATGTACGAAGAAAATCCTTACCCCCGATACCAATATGCAGACCACACTCAACCCCTTTTTGCAAAATCAACGACTGAGTTCATATCCCTCGAAACAACAATTTCAAACCCCTTATTCACGAATGAGCTCTCATCACCCAACTCCAACCCCAATATTCTGATCGCCGGATGCGGAACGGGAAACCAAATCATCAATGCCAGCCGCTATAAAAATGCACAAATCACTGCCATAGACATCAGCAAGAACAGCCTGGCTTACGCAGCCAGGAAATCACAGGCGTACCAAATGAACAATATTCGGCTCCAACAACTCGACATTCTGGACGCCAATCAGCTTCAGGATGTCTATGACGTGATTGAGTGCAGCGGAGTCCTGCATCACATGCAAGACCCCGCTAAGGGGCTGGCAGCACTCAACAGCAAGCTCAAACCAGGCGGCTATATCAAGATTGGCCTGTACAGCAAACTTGCCAGACAGAAAGTCTCAGCAGCACGAGAGCTAATCCAAAAACTGAGCATTCAAAGCACACCAGAAGGCATCAGAGATTTTCGTAAGCAAGTCTTTGACGACGATCAGCACGAGCTAAAAGATCTATCCATTCTTGCGAATGACTTCTATTCACTCTCCGAGTGTCGCGACCTTTGCTTTCACGTTCAGGAGCATCAGTTCACCACCGAGACTCTGGAAAAACTTTTAGAAGCCGAAAAATTAGTGTTTTGTGGATTCATGCTTCCGAAATCCATCAAGACTGCTTACCAACGGTGCTATCCAGAAGACAGCAATGTCACCTCACTCAGCAACTGGGGAGAATTCGAGGAGGACAATCCATCAACCTTCCAAAGCATGTATCAATTCTGGGCCTACAAGCCGTTGTAGATACTTTCACCAATGAATACCAAAGCAATCAAACATCAAAAAGGCTCTGTCGTCATCAACAGGCAAAAAACAATCTGCTCCCCAACGAAAGTGGATCGAGCGAAGGTTTTCATCACCAAGACATCATCAACTACTTCGCTGATTGATCTTCCAAAATATTGATTGGCTTCAACTGCGTAAAAGCACGCCAAACTAGTCCCATGACATCCAAGATCACACGCATCCTGCTGCTCCTCGCCATGGCCAGCCCCGCAATTGCGGCAGAGCCCTATGAGCCCTGGCCCAGCAAGGACCAGTTGAGAGGGATCGAACATGCTGCCTACGCCTGTTCCCGCGAAAACTCAACGGAAGCCTGCGCGCGCGTTCGCGAGCTTGCTGACCCTCTGATGGACAGCCAAAGGCTGCCTGGGCTTTGCAAAGACGTGCTGTGGACGTTGATGGATGAAGCCAAGGTCGCCAGCAGCAATGACTTCCGACGCAAAGACGCCATCACCAACACAGCACGGCGCATCCCAAAGGTCTGTGCCGAACCGGTCAAGAAAAAGGAAAAGCCCAAAGCACGTCAGGCCTAAGCCTGTTCAAGGCTCAATCAAAGTCAAAGCTGAACCGCTGACCTTGCATCAACGTGGCTACTTCTCTTCGAATGGCATCTAGGAGCGCCAAACTCACGTCGGGGTGCTTCTTGATCTCGTCGACAAAAATCTGCACGTCGGCAGCAGTGAGACCGTGCCTTGAGATTCGGGAGTCCACCTTTTTGCGGAACGACTCCAGAAGACTTTGCTGATTAGCTTCTAGAGGCTTGGAACCGGGATGGTGGACGTCCTTCGAAGAAACAGAGGCCATCAGTCGGATATCGCCGATTCGTCGAGCAAATCAAGCAACGTCTCTGATGTAGCGAGCATCTCGCCCATGCTGAGTTCGCTTTCCTGACCGGCTAGTTCGGAGGCCAACTCACACGCCTTGGAGGAGTGGCCTGAGACATCACAACTGTTGGAGAGCCGCACGATGGCGTTGGAAAGCTTGCCGCGCAGGCATTCTTCCGAACCTGACTGGTTGATTACAGCATTGGCTGCCGTGACTGCATCTTGAGACGCCTCAGGCAAAGGCTGGGCCCGCTTCCAACTCTGGGATGCGCCCACGGAGGGGCACGCCCATGCAGTGCCGACGATCAACAGCAGCAGAAGGCGATGCATGGTCGTCGGCATTGTTGCGAGGCAAAGGGTAGCGATCTCAACTGGTCACGCCCATGGCATCGCCAATGGATTTCCATGTTTAGGTTCCGCATAAAGCTCCCCATCCGACGTGATGACCACCTCGGCCCCTGCAGAACCGACCCAACACCAAGTGCGCCTGGACGCCCCCTTCACCGACCAGAAGCCAGGGACCTCAGGCCTGCGTAAGAGCAGCAGCCAGTTCGAGGAGCCTCATTACCTGGAGAGCTTCATCGAGGCGTCATTTCGCACTCTGCCGGGCGTGCAAGGGGGAACCCTGGTGCTGGGGGGAGACGGCCGTTACGGCAACCGCCGGGCCATTGATGTGATTCTGCGGATGGGCGCAGCCCATGGCCTGAGCAAGGTGATCGTCACCACCGGCGGCATCCTTTCCACACCTGCAGCTTCCAACCTGATCCGGCAGCGCCAGGCCATCGGCGGCATCATTCTTTCGGCAAGCCACAACCCCGGCGGTCCGAACGGCGATTTCGGAGTGAAGGTCAACGGCGCCAACGGTGGACCCACCCCCGCCTCCTTCACCGATGCGGTCTACGAGTGCACCAAGACCCTGGAGCAATACTCGATCGTTGAGGCCTCAGCGATCCCCCTGGATGCACCCGGTCTGCACAGCATCGGCGCCATGCAGGTGGAGGTGATCGACGGCGTCGACGATTTCGTCACGCTGATGCAGGAGCTGTTCAACTTCGATCAAATCCGCGATCTGATCCGCAGCGACTTCCCGCTGGCCTTTGACGCCATGCATGCCGTCACCGGGCCCTATGCCACCCGCTTGTTCGAAGGGCTTCTGGGCGCACCGGCGGGGAGCGTGCGCAACGGCACACCCCTGGAAGACTTCGGCAACGGTCACCCCGACCCCAACCTCACCTACGCCCACGAGCTGGCTGAACTGCTGCTCGAAAGTGACGACTACCGCTTCGGCGCCGCCTGCGACGGCGATGGCGATCGCAACATGATTCTGGGCCAGCGCTGCTTTGTGAACCCCAGCGACAGTCTCGCCGTACTCACAGCCAACGCCACATCAGCTCCGGCCTATGCCAACGGCCTGGCCGGTGTGGCCCGCTCCATGCCCACAAGCGCTGCCGTGGACGTGGTGGCCAAAGAGCTGGGCATTGACTGCTTCGAAACCCCCACCGGCTGGAAATTCTTCGGCAACCTTCTGGACGCCGGCAAGATCACCCTTTGTGGTGAAGAGAGCTTCGGCACTGGCAGCAACCACGTCCGCGAAAAAGACGGGCTCTGGGCCGTGCTCTTCTGGCTGCAGATCCTGGCCGAACGCCGCTGCAGCGTCGCCGAGATCATGGCGGAACACTGGAATCGCTTCGGGCGCCACTACTACTCGCGTCACGACTACGAAGCCGTTGCCAGCGACGCCGCCCACGGTCTCTACGACCGCCTGGAGGCCATGTTGCCGAGCCTGATCGGCCAATCCTTTGCCGGACGCGTCATCAGCGAAGCGGACAACTTCAGCTACACCGACCCCGTGGATGGTTCCGTGACCACGGGTCAGGGCCTGCGCATCCTGTTGGACGACGGCAGCCGCGTGGTGGTGCGTCTGTCTGGCACAGGCACCAAAGGAGCCACGATCAGGATCTACCTGGAGAGCTATGTGCCCAGCACTGGCAACCTCAACCAGAACCCCCAGGTCGCCCTCGCCGACATGATCAGTGCGATCAACAACCTGGCGGAGATCAAGCAACGCACGGGGATGGATGCCCCCACCGTGATTACCTGAAGCGGCTGGACCAAACCGAGAACAAAAAAAGCCACCTAGTGGGTGGCTTTTTTTATGGCTCTTGTTGATTCCTCAGCGACGACGACCACGGTGAGAGTTGTAGTGGCGATACGCCGGATCGGTGGCTTGTTCCTGCAACTGACGCATCGACTCGATGGCAAACCCACCCAAGCCTCCTGAGGTGATCACCATCAGATAGAAGAGACGCAAGCGGCCAACATCGATCTCGGCCGGGCTGTTGTCGATCAACACCTTGAGGAAATAGGCAACAGCCAAACCAAGGCCAGCGCCAATGGCCACAGCAATCAAAACGCGCATGCCACTGAAGGGCTTGCGCTGATTCACCTCAGGCTTCGGCTCAGACATCAGCTTGGTTGCGGAGTGGGCGTAGCGCCATCCTCAGGCGGCTTGGCATCGGCTTGTCCCAGCAGGGTCTTCATCACCACGTAAAAGACAGGAACCACCAAGGTGGACAGGAAGGTTGCCACCAGCAAGCCACCGAACACCACCAAACCCAGGGACGACTGGCTCTGGGCACCAGCACCACTCGCCAACATCAAGGGCAAGAAACCGGTGAGGGAGGAAATCGCCGTCATCAGAATGGGCCGCAAGCGCGACTTGGCCGAGAACGTGGCAGCTTCGAGCGCCGAGGCCCCTTCTCCCATCTTCTGATTGGCCAGGTCGACGATGAGAATCGCGTTGCCGCCCGCAAGACCAATCAACATCACCAGTCCCACCTGGGCATAAATGTTGAGCACCTGACCGGCCGCCCCAAGAAACACAAGAGCTCCCAGCAGGGCCGTGGGCACCGTCAGCAAGATGATGATCGGATCGGTGTAGCTCTCGTACTGGGCGGAGAGCACCAGGAACACAGCCAGGATGCCCAGGGCGAAGATCACAACGGCCAGGGATCCGGCCTTCACTTCCTCTCGGGAGATACCGGTCCAGTCGAAGCCGAGACCTTGATAAGTGCCCGTGTTGAAGATCTGCTTCATCGCCCCGATCGCCTGACCCGAGCTATTGCCCTCCTTGGGGGTGCCGTCAATCTTGATCGAGCGATAGAGGTTGAAGTGAGGAATGACGCTCGGGCCCACCGTTTGCTTCACGGTGAAAAATTCCGAGAGAGGAATCTGTTCACCCTTCGCATTGGCGACGTAGATGGCAGACAACCGCTGTGGGGTGGCTCGGCTCACCTCATCCGCCTGCACATAGACCCGCCGCACCTTTCCTTCCTGGAAGGTGTCGTTCACATAGCGACCACCGAAGTTGACGCTGAAGGTCGACATCGCTGAACCGAAGTCGACACCGAGGGAGGCCATCTGCTCCCGGTCGACATCGATTTTGTATTGCGGCGCCTGCGGCGAGAACAATGAGTAGACCTGATTGAGGACGGGATCGGTGTTGGCCGTCTGAATGATCTGCTGGGCAGACCCGAAAAACTCATTCAGCGAATACACGCCGCTGCTCTGATCAAGCAGCTGGAACTCGAAGCCGCCACCGGTGCCGTAGCCGGGGATCGATGGTGGCTCAACCACAAACACCCGACCGCCATCAATCGCGCCATACAACTTGGCGTTGAGACGCTTCACCACAGCACCCACGGTGTGGTCATTACCGGGACGTTCATCCCAATGCTTCATCCCGATGAAGAACAAACCCTTGTTGGGGGCGTTGCCATCGAGGCTGGCGCCACTGAACAGAGCAGCCGATGAGATGTCTTCCTCCGAGCGCATCACTTCGGCCACCTGGCGGTTGATCTCCAGGGTTTTCGCGTTGGAGACCCCATCAGGAGCCTGCACGAAACCGATGGCATAGCCCTGGTCTTCAATCGGCACAAAACCACCGGGAATGCGGGTGAAGGCAAAACCGGTGAGCAGGATGCCGGCAGCCAGAGCCGCCATCACGATCGGGCGCGCTTTGAGCACGCCATCGAGGATCGTGGCGTAGCGCTTCTCAAAGCCACCGTAGAGGCGATTGAAGTTGGTGAAGATAAGGGGAACGAAGTAGCCGACACCACCACCGATGGCGGTGAACAACACCACAGGGATCGGATTGGTGAAGATCACCCCGGTGGTGATCACGCCCACTGCAGCACCACCCGCGGTGAAGGGAAGACGCAGCGGCAGGCCGGTGATCTTGCCGGCGATGAAGCCGATCACAGCACCGATCACCGTAGGGATCAGGGCGGCGGCGGCTCCATTGCCAGCACTGAGCAGGCCGTAAATGAAACCAAGAACAACACCGGCCGTGGCGTACTGATTGCGGCTGAGCTCCTTGGTTTCGCGGGACAGGAGCAGGGCCGAGAGCATCGGCGAGAACGTCAACGCGTTGAAGGTGGAAATACCAATCGAAAAGAGAATCGTGGCCGCGAACTGCTTGTAGATCGTGCCGGTGGCACCGGGGAAAAACAGCACCGGCAGGAACACCGCCATCTTCACCAGAGACGTGGCGATCACAGCACCGAACAGCTCATCCATGGTTTCCATGGCCGCCTGCACGGAGGTCATGCCCTCCGCTTTCTTGGCCGAGGTGTCTTCCACCACCGTGATGGCGTCGTCCACCACCAGACCGGTGGCCAGCACCAGACCAAACAGGGTCAGCTGGTTGAGAGAGAAGCCGAAGGCCAGCACCAAAGCGAAGGTGCCGATCAACGCCACTGGAATCGCAATGGCGGGAACGAGCGTTGCCTTCCAGTTCTGAAGGAACAGGAACAGAATCAGCACCACCAGAATCACCGCATCCCGCAGGGAGTTGGTCACACCTTTGATCGACTGGTTGATGAAGTCGGTGGTGTCGTAGATCTTCTGCACCCCGAGGCCGACAGGCAGGGTTTTCTCAAACTCGCCCAGCACGTCCTTGACGCCGTTGGAGACCTCAATGGCGTTACTGCCGGAGAGCTGGTAGATGGCGATACCCACCGAAGGCGTGCCATTGAGATCCATGGCATCGATGCCGTAGGTCTCACCCCCGAGCTCCACCCGGCCTACATCCTTGAGCCGCACCAGACCACCGGCGTCGGTGGTTCTCAGAATGATGTTCTCGAATTCCTGGGTGCTAGTCAGGCGACCCTGCAGCTGAACGGTAAAGGTGAACTCCTGGCCTTCAGGAGCCGGAGCACCGCCGATCTGGCCGGCAGGAACCAGGCGGTTCTGACTTTGCAGCTGATTGACCACATCGGTGGCCGACAGGTTGTTAGCCGTCAGTTTCTCTGGATCAAGCCAGAGCCGGAAGGCGATCTTTCTGTTGCCGAAGTAGGTGACGTCGCCGACGCCCTTCACCCGCTTGACGTTGTCGGTGAGGTTCTTATCGAGATATCCACTGATCGTCTCCACCGAGTATTCGGTCTTGGAGGGGTCTTCGTTGACGAAGTTGTAGACGAGCAGGATCGAGTTGGAGGCCTTGTTGACCGTCACACCCGACTTGCGCACCTCCTCGGGCAACTGCGGCTCCGCCAGGGAGACGCGGTTCTGCACGTTCACCTGGTTGATGTTGCCGTCAGTGCCGCTTGCAAACGACACCGAGATCGAACTCACACCGTCCGACGAGCTGTTGGAGGTGATGAAGTCCATGTTCTCTACCCCGTTGATCTGCTGCTCGAGAACGGAGGTCACCCCTTGCTCAACAGCAACCGCATCGGCGCCCACGTAGGTGGACTGCACCTTCACCGTTGGTGGAGCAATGTCTGGAAGGTTTTCGATCGGCAGGATCGGAATTGCGATCAAACCGACGATCACGATCAAAAGGCTGCAGACCGTGCTGAGAACCGGCCTGGTAATGAAGTTATTGGATGCAGACATCGTTCAACCTCAGTTCGCCTTGGCGGGTTGCACCTGCACGGGCATGCCGTGTTTCAGGTTGAGCAGATTGGTGGTGACCACCATCTGGTTGGCTTCAAGGCCTTTGGTGATCGGGTAGAGCTGGTTCTCCAATTCGCCCACCGTGACCGGTGTTTGCAGGGCGAACTTGGCATCGGCGGGCAGCTTGCCGGCCTTGATTCCCTTCTCCAGGGTTTCAATATCTGCCTTACCGGGGTTCTCTTTGAGCTCCTCAAACGTGCCGAGGCGGAACACGAAGCTCTGGCCTGACGTCTGGGTAACGGCTGCAAAAGGAACGGCAAGTTCTTCCTCGGCCTTGATCTGAACCCGGGTGCGAAGGCGTTGACCATCCCGCAGTTTTCCATCCTCATTGGGGAAGACCGCCTTCACCAGCAATCCCTGGGTCTGCTTGTTGACCCGGGGGTCGATCGAGCCCACCTCTCCGGTGGCAAGCAAGTCGTAACTACCCGGCGCACTGAGCAGTACCGGCTGCCCAAGGGCCAGACGAGAGGAGAAGACTGCGGGCACCTCGACCCGTGCTTCGAGTTCGTTGTTTTGCACCAGGCTGGTGAACACCTGGCCTTGCTGAATCACATCGCCAACCTTCACGTTCACATCAGCGACCGTGCCAGCAGAAGGGGAAGTCAGGTTGTTGTAATCAAGCTCGGCCTTCGCCGAGATGTACTGGGTGCGATAACGATCCAATTCCTTCTGTGATGCAGCTCCTGTCTCAGTCAAATATTTGTAGCGCTCGTAGTTGGCTCTAGCGGTTTCGGCTTTGGCCTTTTTCTCGACTTGATCAAGCACCACCAGCAATTCACCGGCTTCGACTTCATCACCCTGGCGAATCTTCAACTCAAGGATTCGACCTCCCGACTGGGCGGCGAGCTCGACAAGATTGCTGGCCTCCAGCGTGCTGACGGTGTCGACACCCTCAGTGAATTCAGCCATCTGGGTCGAAACGGCCTGCACCTTCGGCGGCGGCGGCTTCGGTGCTTCGCTCTTGCAGGAACTGACCGTGATCAGGGCGGCGAGGGTGAGCAGGAGTCGCTGCGGATGACGCACGGCAAAAAGGCTTTCTCGGATTATGCAGCGTTCCTGAGAGCCTGGCCGCACAGGGTTTGCACCTCTGGGAACCGACACGCCCAAAAACGTTCGATTCGGACCAGTTCCAGCGCCGAGTGAGAACGTCAGGGACACTGGGTCAACGCTGATTGTCCGTTGGGTCAGGACCTCTTCGCTTTTCACGGTGAGCAGCAACGGCGGCAGCTGGCCCCCCTGGCTGACCGGATGCGCCCTCGCACGCTGGAGGAATTTGAGGGCCAGAGCGGGATCTTGGCGGACGGACGGCTACTGCGTCGCGCCATCAAGGCCGATCGGGTTGGCAACCTGATCCTGCATGGACCGCCAGGGGTCGGCAAAACCACCCTGGCGCGGATCATTGCCAACCACACCCGCGCTCACTTCAGCAGCCTCAATGCCGTTCTCGCAGGCGTGAAAGACCTGCGGATCGCGGTGGATGCTGCACGCCAACGGCTGGAACGGCATGGATTGCGCACGATCCTGTTCATCGATGAGGTGCACCGCTTCAACAGTGCCCAGCAGGATGCGCTGTTGCCATGGGTGGAGAACGGAACCGTCACCCTGATCGGTGCCACCACGGAGAACCCCTATTTCGAAGTCAACAAGGCGCTGGTCAGCCGCTCACGGCTGTTCCGTCTGTTGCCACTGGAGCCGGAGGATTTACAGCGGCTGCTGCAACGCGCCCTTGCTGATGGGGAACGGGGCTACGGCGACCGGTCAATCGTCATCAGCAGCGATGCCGCCGACCACCTCGTGGACGTGGCGGGTGGTGACGCCCGCAGCCTTCTCAATGCCCTTGAACTGGCGGTGGAAAGTTCGGAGCCCGATGGCGAGGGGGTGATTCAGATCAATCTGGCCATCGCCGAGGAATCGATCCAGCAGCGGGCGGTCCTCTACGACAAGCACGGCGATGCCCACTACGACACCATCAGCGCCTTCATCAAATCGCTGCGGGGCTCAGATGCCGATGCGGCGATGTTCTGGCTGGCGCGGATGGTGGAGGCCGGCGAGAACCCGCGCTTCATTTTCCGCCGGATGCTGATCGCGGCGGGGGAAGACATCGGCCTGGCCGACCCGCAGGCCATTGTTGTGGTGGAAGCCTGTGCCGCTGCCTTCGAACGGGTGGGACTGCCGGAAGGGCTGTATCCGCTAGCCCAGGCCGCCCTTTACCTGGCGGGTACCGAAAAGAGCAACAGCGTTCTGGGCTTCTTTGATGCCCTGAAAACGGTCCGCGCCGCCCGTCAGCAGGACGTGCCCGGGCACTTGCGCGATGCCAACCGAGACGGAGCGGCCTTTGGCGACGGCGCGGGCTACCGCTACCCCCACGCCTATGCCGAACACTGGGTGGAACAGCAATACCTCCCCTCTGCACTGCAAGGGGAGGTGTTCTGGCAACCCGGCCAACTGGGATGGGAGGGGGAACGGCGAGAAAGGATGGCAGAACGCCGGGCAGCCCAACTCGCCGCGGCCGCGGAACTGGCAGCCGACCAGCCCTTGCTGCTCAGCAGCGGGCCCGACCGTCCCGGTGTGGACCGCTGGGTG
The DNA here is from genome assembly GCF_020514205.1 of Synechococcus sp. MU1625. Taxonomy (NCBI): domain Bacteria; kingdom Bacillati; phylum Cyanobacteriota; class Cyanophyceae; order Synechococcales; family Synechococcaceae; genus Synechococcus; species Synechococcus sp. MU1625. The sequence goes on along the minus strand of NZ_VTLA01000009.1, from coordinate 23,919 downwards.
CAACGCCAACTCGGCCAAGAGGGGGAACGCCTTCAGCGCCTGCGCGAGCGGCTCTGGCGCGACATCCCCTGGACCCGCAGGGATCGGGTGCTGCTGGTGGGGATGCGGTCGCTGCTTTGGGCCATCGATCCCTTGCGGGCCGCCCCAGAAGGTGGCGTGACCGTGCTGTGCGACAACGAAGCGGACCGCAACCGATTGGACGCACAGCTGAATCTGCTCGAACCGGAGCATCGACCTCAACTGCTGACTGGCAACCTCGATGCCCTGCCCGCAAGCCAAGCCTTCGACTGGATCGGCGGAAGGCTCGCTGCAGCTGACCTGCAAGCACCGAACTGGACAACGCTGTTGGAGGGGATCAACCGGCATGCCCAACCGACGACGGGGTTGCGGCTGCTGCTGAGCCGTGCAGAACTGGGTCCGGCCGGTGCTCTCCGACAGAGCGGAGGCGCAGCGGAGCTCTTGAGCCCTCTTGTGGAGCAGGAACAACGCTGGCTCGAGCTCCAGCAGCGCCCTGAAGAGCTCTTGGCAAACGCAGGCTGGCAGCTTCGTTGTGACGCTTGGCTGGAACATCTGACCCTGCCGGGGAGCACAGATCTTGCAGACCGATGGCTGGCCGAGGGGTCGCCTTACCGGCAGGCCATGGGAGCAATCAAAACAGAGGTGCTTGCAGAATTGCGCCGGTCGTTGAACGGCCTTGGCGACGGCGGTCTACGGCTGCCGATGCGCCATCAACTGATCAAAGGCAACCGAATCACGCCATAAAAAAACCCCGGCCGGAGCCGGGGCAAGAGCACTGGGCTCAGGGCCTGATCACCAGAGGGGACGGGCAGGAGCGACGTAAGCGGGACGAGCAGCGGGCTCGGGCAGCACGGAGTTGGCCTGCACGCAAGCGGGCAGGAAGACGTACCAGGACAGCAGGGAGGTGCACTGGGCGTCGCCTTCGCACTTGTCGGGGGCACAGACGTTCTGGATGCCGTCGTAGGTGCCGCAGGTGTCAGCCAGGCGGAAGTCCACGGGCAGCTCAGCCATGATGCCGGCAGAGGAGATTTCACCGTCGATGGAGTCGGCGATGATCGCGGAGCGCAGGGCCACCACAGAGGTGGACTTCATCTTCCAGTAAGGGAAGTAAGAGCGGGTCTGATCCTTCAGGAACTTGACGCCGTCGTCGGAATACAGGAAGCGGGACACACCGACGATGTCGACGGCATAGGTCTTGGTCATGCCTTCCTGGATTTCGTCAGCAGTCCAACCGGAGTTGTTGATGCCTGCGTCCAGAGCACGGTCGGTGACTTCACCGGTGGTCAGGAAAGTCTTGAACTCAGAAGAGGTGGTGGTCCACACAGCACCGCCGGTGTTCCAGCGGACGGGACGCTTGGTGCCTGCTTCAGCAGGAACTGCCAGAGCGGCGAGGGAGGCACCGGCCAGAAGGCCAGCGGCGAGACGAGAAAACACGGACGAAAAGGAGCACGTCATTAGAAAAAATAGCTCCCGAAAGAAAAACCGCCAATAAACCCGAGCCCCCTGAAAGGCTTCCATCACGACGACAATTGACTTTTCGCAAAGGAGTCTCGCGAGACTCAATATTTCCGCTCGATTTGTACCTTCTTCAAGCCAAAAGAAAGCAGAAATCGCCCATCAATTCAAGTGAATCCTTTGCCAGCCATCCGGGCAGCGGTTTTCGTGCACCAGACCCACGCCATCCCGGTCAGCACGGCAGTGGCGCATCCGCAGGCGACCGTCCCAGCGCTCCACCTCGGCCAGGTAAGCCTCCGTGCCGTGATGCGGCTGAATCCACAGCCGGGTCCGAACGGCATCGCGATCGACCGTTGCCACCAGCTGCGGTCCAGCAGACAGACCGAGATCCTGCAGAGAGCGTGCGAATTCACCCCAGTAATGGCGCGTCATCTGCGCACGGGTGAAATCCATCAGCAGGGTTTCAGCTTCACTGCGTCGATGCAAGGTGATTTCGCGCTGCAACAGCTGCCGGCTCAAATTCGCCTCCGACGGCCGTGGAGCGGATTGATCCAACGAGAGACCGTGACGCGGTGCGACAAGTGCACTCACCCCCATCGCCAAGAGACCTAGAGCAGCCAGGGAACGTCCGATTTGGTCCACCCGAGTCCGCGACACCATGGCCCAACAACTGCAGGTTGGTTGCAACGTAGGTACCACAAACAATCTTGTCCTGAACCGGGTTTGTCCTGAACGCCGTACGCTGCCGCCACTGCCAAAGCACAGTCTGTGAGCCTGCAAATCGGCGACGCCGCCCCCGACTTCAGCCTTCCCAATCAGAACGGTGAACCCGTCAGCCTTACTTCACTGCGTGGAAAGAAGGTTGTTTTGTATTTCTATCCCAAGGACGACACCCCTGGGTGCACCAAGGAAGCCTGCAACTTCCGCGATCGCTGGGATCAACTGAAGGCCAACAACATCACCGTTCTGGGCATCAGCAAGGACGGAGCCACATCCCACAGCAAATTCATCAACAAACACGAGCTCCCCTTCACGCTGCTCACCGATGTAGAGCCCTGTGCGGTAGCCAGTCTCTACGAAAGCTATGGGCTGAAAAAATTCATGGGGCGCGAATACATGGGAATGATGCGCCACACCTTTTTGATTGATGAAGCCGGAAAAATCGAACGGATTTATTTCAAGGTCAAAGCGGCCACCATGGCTGACACATTGATCAGCGATCTCGAACTGAGCTGATGCCTGCGGCCAGATCCAACAGAGCCTGCAACTGAAGATCGGTCTCCACCTGCAGCAATTCCGTTGCACAGGCCCAGTGCGTCTTGATCAGCTCAGCGTCACCACCGCAGATCCAAAGCAACCCTTGCGAGTGCTGCTGGGCCACTGCGATGGCAGCCAGCAACCCTTGCAACACACCCTGCTGCATGGCCGCCACCGTTTCTTGGGGAAAGATGTCTTCTGGGAAGGCCTCTTGATAACGCTCCAGCGTTGATGGAAGTCCAACAGTTCCCTCCGCCATGGCCCTGAGCTGCAGGCGATATCCCGGTAGCAACTGCCCTCCACCAAAACAGCCATCCGCACCCACCTTGGTGAGGCTCAACACGGTGCCTGCATCCACCAAAAGCAGCCCCCTGGAACAGTCGAGCTGCTGCTCCTGACTGCGGCGCCAGGCCATCCATGCCCCGAGCGCTCGATCCACACCCAACCAAGGAGGTGCCTTCGGCAAAGGAACATCCTCCAGACGAATGCGCAGGTGCTGGTGGTGCCTGAGCGGCTCGGGCACCACCCCCACCGCTGCCCAGATCGGAGGATCTGTGCCGATTCGACCAGGGTCTGGATCACCGTGATCAATGCGAACGCCCTGTTCAGTCCGCTGGGCCCAATGCCAGCGACTATTGCCAATCAGCAGAACGCGGCCGCCACTCCGTTCCAACGCCTTCACTCAGATGCCTTCACCCATCAACCCTTCAACAGCGTCCTGGGGCAGATGAATTCCACACTCCTGCTTTAGCCCACCAAATCGGGTGTCGCGGCCACTCAGATCTCCCACATCAGGGCCACTGGAATGCCAATCCCCCACTGTGGAATAGCCCTGCTCGAACAATGGATGCTGAGGGAGATTGTTTGATTGCATGTAGTAGTAGACATCGCGCTGGGTCCACTCGAGGAGTGGTCTCAATGACCAGCGCTCCCGAATCGGGTCCAAGGCCGTCATCGAGCGACGGTGATCGGTCTGACCACGCCGCACGCCGCTGGCCCAGCAGCGCGTATGGAGGTCATTGAGCGCTTGCTCCAGAGGTTCTACCTTGCGGATCCGGTGATAGGTCTCCAGGTCTTCGACACGGCCAGACTCCCAGAGCTGACCATGCAGGGCCTCCATTCGAGCCGGGGACATCTCGCTCTGACGAACCACCAGACGAATCTTGAGTTGATCGGTGAGTTGGTGGGCGTAGGAGTAAGTCTCCGGGGGCAAATAACCGGTATCAATCCAGATCACCGGAACAGCGTCACCTCCGGGAAGTGTGCTCAGCATGTGCAGGAGCACAGCCGACTGAATGCCAAAACTGGTCGTCAGAGCAAATCGGTCGCCGAATTGATCCAGCCCCCAGGCCAGACGCTCCTGCGGCTCCATGGTCTCAAGCAGCTTGCGCCCATCGCGCAAGTCGTTTTGCACCGCCATGGGCACCATTGCGTCGGGGGCCTCCGTCATCACGCCATCCTCCCCTGTCGTGGGACCGGCTGTGCTTCCTATCGTTCTCAAACCAGCGGTTTCTTTCATGCGTTCACCCTCGTCCACGTCGGATGCCGTGGTGATCGTTGGTGGTGGATTCGGAGGACTGTTCACAGCTCTTGCACTTCAGCGTCGGCAGCCCGGCTGCCCCATCGTTCTGATCGAACCGCGGGATCGGTTTCTGTTTCAACCGCTGCTGTACGAACTACTCAGCGATGAACTTCAAACCTGGGAGGTGGCCCCCCGTTATGACCAGCTGCTCAATAACAGCATCTGCTGGATCCAAAACACCGTTGTTCGCATCGATCAAACCAGCCAAACCATCGAACTCGATTCGGGAGACCGATTGGGCTGGGCCCAACTGGTGCTGGCGACAGGCTCGAAAGTCAATGATTTCGGCATCCCCGGCGTGCAGGAGCACAGCTCTGGTTTCCGTGATCTCAGCGATGTAGGCCGGCTGAAGCAATGGCTCAACACTCAGCTCAAGCAGCGTGATGGAGACGCAGGGCTGATCATCGTTGGAGCTGGACCCACAGGAGTGGAACTGGCGTGCAAGCTCGCGGATCTGATCGAAGGGGCCGCCAGCATCCGCTTGGTGGAAATGGGCGATGAAATCCTGCCCAGCAGCACGGCGTTCAATCGGGAGAAAGCCCAGGCAGCGCTGGAACGCAAAGGGGTCGTGGTGCAGCTGAACACGAGCGTGAGCGAAGTGAAGTCCAGCAGTGCCGTTCTGGCGGATGGCGTGGTTCTACGTCATGCGGGATTGATCTGGACTGCAGGGAGTAGACCCTCCATCCCAGCCATCTCGCCTACACCAGTGCTGGAGAGAGGACGTCTGGCCGTCAACGCTGACCTGCGCCTGGTGGGAAGCGCCAACACGTTTGCTCTGGGGGATCTCTCAGCACGGCCTGACAGCCCATGGCCTGCCAGTGCACAAGTGGCCATGCAGCAGGGGGATGCCACTGCCGCAGCCATCGCAAGCCTGCGGATGGGGGAGGAACCGCAACCCTTCCAGTTTGAGGATCGTGGCGAAATGCTCAGCCTCGGGGTCGGCGACGCCACACTGACTGGCATGGGATTCACCCTTGCCGGCCCCCTGGCATTTCAGTTGCGACGGGCCACGTACCTGACCCGTCTTCCTGGACTGTCCCTGGGACTGCGCTCCGCCGGCGCCTGGTTGCTGAGCCGTTGAAGCAATCCCACCTGGGAGGGCGCTGCCGCGGTCTGCGCCCCAGCCAGCAACGTCAGCTGGAGCGCCTGAGTCATCGTCGTCATCCGGAGGGCTGCGGGGCCGATCTGCTGAGCCTCGAACGACTGGCGGATCTGGTTCTGGATCTCGAGATGCCCCTGCATCTGGTGCTCGACGGCCGTGGCCTCTGCCGTCTGCTCTGGTTGGGCCCCCTCACCGGCAGCGATTCACCGCTGCAGCACCTGCCAGCAACACCGAGGCGGAGCAGCGGAGGATGGCGGCTGATCAGCTGCCCCTTCGCCCGCAAAGGGCTGCACCAGGATCCCCGCGACGCTGTTGTCGCTCTCGACATCGCCCCGAGGCACTGGCTGCGCTTTGCGCCGTGCCCCTCAGCCGATGGCGGGCGCCAGGCAGAACTCTTAATTCCTGATCCACTGCAGCCCGATGGGTGGAGAGAGTTCGAACAGGGCGACCTGCGGGACCTTTGCTCCCTCACACCAGACGAACCCCAAGCCTCAACCATCCAAGCCGCCACTGGAGAGGAGCGGGTGCTCCTGCTCACGCTCACCAGCGGGGATGGGCAGCGCGACCAGCGTGATTTAGCTGAACTGGAGGGGCTGGTGCGCAGTGCCGGAGCCCAGCCCGTGGCTCTGACCAGCCAGCGTCGGGGCCAAGCCAATCCCCAGACGGTCTGGGGCTCCGGAAAACTTCAGGAAGCCGCTCTCGAGATCCGTCGTTGCCAGGCCTCACTGGTGATCACAGACCGGGAGCTGACTCCAGTGCAGGCCCGCAATCTGGAACGACTGCTGAGCTGCCCGGTCTCTGACCGCAGTGAGCTGATCCTCGACATCTTTGCCCAGCGGGCCGGCAGTGCTGCAGGGCGCCTCCAGGTGGAACTAGCCCAACTGCGATACCGGCTGCCACGCCTGCTGGGACGAGGCAGCAGTTTGTCGCGTCAGGGCGGCGGCATCGGCACGCGCGGGCCAGGGGAAACACAACTGGAAAAAGACCGTCGGGCCATCAGCCGACGCATCGAACGGCTGCTGCGGGATCAGCGCCAGCTCCAATCCCACCGCAGCCGACTGCGGGATCAGCGGCGTGGTCTGCCGCGGGTGGCCCTGGTCGGTTACACCAACGCAGGCAAGTCCAGCCTGCTCAATGCCTTGTGTGGCAAACGGGCGAGCGATTGCGTGCTGGCGGAGAACAAGTTGTTCGCCACGCTGGACCCCACCACGCGCAAACTCGACCTCCCCTGTCCTGGGGCACGCCCCCAACGGCTGCTGCTCACCGACACAGTGGGCTTCATTCGCGATCTCCCCGCCCCACTGGTGGAAGCCTTCCGCGCAACGCTGGAGGAGGCACTGGACGCGGATGTGTTGTTGCTGGTGCTGGACCTGGCTGACCCCGACTGGCAAGGCCACCTGGACACCGTGCATCGCTTGCTCGATGACCTCGGCAGCACCGCCCTGCGCAGGGTGATCGCCAATCAGATCGACCGTTGCGAGGCAACCGCCATCGAAGCGATTCATCAGCGGGAGCCCGATGCACTGTTCCTCTCAGCCGTGCGGGGGGATGGGCTGCAAGGCCTGCAGCAGTGGATGCGCGAGCAATTTTTTGATCCCAGGGCAGAATCCCCGCAATTGACGACCGGCGACTCGCCGCCATGGCAGAGCTGAGCAACGCTCTTCAGAACCCTCAAGCGTTGATCACGCTGGCCGTGCTGGGGCTGGCGGTGGTGTTGTTCATCACCGGGGTGATTGCACCGGAGCTCACAGGATTGCTGAGCCTGAGCTTGTTAATCGCCACTGGGGTGCTCAACCCACAGGAGGCCCTGGCGGGATTCGGCAGTCCTGCACTGATCACCCTGTTGGGACTGTTTCCTGTCTCCGCAGCACTCTTCAAAAGCGGTGCGCTGGACCGACTGCGGGCCCTGATCGCATCAGAACGGATCCGTTCCTCGCGCCGCCTGATCGCCCTGATGGCCTTCGTCATCGCCCCGGTTTCGGGAGTGGTTCCGAATACTCCAGTGGTGGCATCCCTGCTTCCCGTGGTCGAGGGCTGGTGCCAGCGGCGCGGTATTTCCCCATCCCGGGTGCTCCTGCCGTTGTCGTTTTCCACGGTTCTGGGGGGCACCCTCACCCTGCTGGGCAGCTCTGTGAATCTGCTGGTGAGCGACATCAGCCAGCAACTGGGCTATGGCTCTCTGGATCTGTTCAGCTTCACCCTGATCAGCCTGCCGGTCTGGCTGGCAGGGGCGATTTATCTGGTGTTGGCTCCAAGGGTGCTGCTGCCGGACCGAGGTGCCAGCACGGACGACCTCGTCGGCGGCCCCAAGACCAGCAGCTACTGCACGGAAGTGCGCATCCCACCCGAGTCGGAACTGGTGGGCAGCTCTCTCCTGAACAGTCGATTGCAACGTCGTTTCGACGTTGACGTGCTGGAACTGCAGCGCGGTGGAGAGCGACTCCTGCCCCCCCTAGCCGACCGTCGTCTTGAAGCCGGCGATCATCTGCTGTTGCGGGTCACCCGCCTTGATCTGCTGCGGCTCCAGCAGGATCACACGATTCAGCTCACAACCCAAGGTCAGAACGCTGGTTTCAGCCTGAACACCGAAGAGGCCAGTGGACAGAAAACCGTGGAGGTTTTATTGCCTGCTGGCTCCACCCTGGCCGGTGCCAGTCTGCGGGAACTGCGGTTCCGGCAGCGCCACAACGCCACTGTTCTCGCCCTGCGCCGCGGCCAGGAGACCGTCCAAGAACGGCTGGGGCAAGTCATCCTGCGGGAAGGCGATGTGCTGCTGCTGCAGGCACCGATCGACTCCATCCGTGGCCTGCAGGCCAGCAATGACCTGTTGGTCCTGGATCGACTGGAAGACGACCTCCCCACAGTGCGACGCAAGCCCGTGGCGGTCAGCATCGCCCTCGCCATGCTGCTGCTGCCAAGTCTGACCCCGATCCCCCTGGTGGCCGCTGTGCTGTTGGCCATGGTGAGCGTGGTCGCCACCGGCTGCTTACGCCTCGGAGAACTGCAGCGCTCGATCCGCCTGGACGTGATTCTGCTGCTGGGATCACTGACTAGTTTCAGCGTTGCCATGCAGAACACGGGCCTGGCCGACGCCCTAGCCCTGGTGCTCCAGCAGGGGCTGGCGGGCTGGCCGAGCTACTCGGCACTGATGGTGATCTTCATCGGCACAACACTGTTAACCCAGGTGATGAGCAATGCCGCCTCGGTCGCCCTATTGGCGCCCGTGGCAGTGCAACTGGCTCCCTCCCTGCAGCTCTCTCCCACTGCACTGCTCATCACGGTGCTGTTTGGAGCCAGCCAGTCCTTTCTTACCCCTGTTGGATATCAGACGAACTTGATGGTGTTCGGTCCGGGCCGTTATCGCTTTCTGGATGTCACACGGTATGGACTTGGCCTGACGGTGATCATGACCCTTCTGGTGCCGGCCTTGATCCTCTGGCATTACGGCGGATCCTGAACAACACTGGTCAGATCTCGCACGCGCCTGTGCCGATCGGAAGAGCCATCGAACGCAGCCAGGGCTGGCATCGTCGGCTCACGGTTCCCCAGTTCACCGTGGTGACCGGTTTGCTGGTGGTGCTGATCGGCACGCTGCTTCTGGCCACTCCGCTGTGCTCCTCGAGCAGCGTGGGGCTTTGGGAAGCTCTGTTCACAGCCACGTCCGCCATCACCGTGACGGGGCTCTCGATCATCGACATCGGCGCAGACCTGACGACCTTCGGCCAGGCGGTTCTGGCCTTAATGATCCTGGCGGGGGGCCTTGGCCTGATGGCCATCACAACATTTCTGCAGGGATTTGTGGTGCAAGGAACAGCTTTGCGTCGGCGCCTGGACCGGGGCCAGGCCCTCGACGAATTCGGCGTAGGAGGCGTGGGACGCACCTTTCGTGGCATTGCCCTGACGGCGACGCTGGTGATCCTGATGGGCGCCGTGATCCTCTACCACTTCGGATTCGACGACATTCCCAACAACAGCGAACGTCTATGGGCCGCGGTGTTCCACAGCATCTCGGCCTACAACAACGCGGGTTTTGGGCTCTGGGCCGACAGCCTCGAGCGCTACCGCAGCAATGGTGTGGTGAATGCCGTCATGATGCTTTTGATCGTGACCGGTGGCCTGGGTTGGCGGGTGACCAGCGATCTGAGCACGCAGCTCCTACGAAGAGGGCGAGGACGTCGTCGACTAAGCCTGCACTCCCGCCTGGTGCTCCGCACCACCTTGCTGCTCATCGCCTTCGGGGCGGGCGGTTTAGCCCTTACGGAATGGTTGAACCAGGGCGAAATCTTCGCGGGCATGCCCTTGCCTGAGCGTTGGCTGACGGCTCTATTCGAATCCGTCACGGCTCGCACGGCCGGCTTCACCACCGTTCCGCTCTCGCTCGAGAACGTCACCGAATCCAGCCTGCTGTTGCTGATGGTGCTGATGTTCATTGGGGCCAGTCCCGGCGGCACCGGTGGAGGAATCAAGACCACCACCGTGGCCGCTTTGATGGCGGCCACGCGATCCACCCTGCGAGGCCGTGAGGCCGTGGTGATCCGCAACCGGACCATCAGCGACAAGGTGGTGCTGCGGGCCGTGGGCATCACAGTGGGCTCACTGCTGTTTGTGATGACCATGGCTCTGCTGGTCAGCATCGCCAGCAATTTGAACGGCAAGGATTCGTTCACGTTCATGGAAATGCTGTTCACCTGCGTCTCCGCCTTTGCCACGGTGGGGCTGGATCTCGGGGTAACCGTTGAACTGCCCCGTTTCGGCCAGGCTGTTCTGATGGTGGGAATGTTTGTAGGACGACTGGGAATCCTGCTTCTATTGAGTGCGATCTGGGAAGCGATGACCCAGGAACAAATTCAGATGAATCGCCAGAATCGGATCGGTTATCCCAGCGAGGATCTGTATGTCTGAGGACTATCAGTGGGGGATAAAGCGATGAAGGAGTGGTGGCAGTGGAGCCCGATCCAGGGCAGCGATCGTCTCGGCTTCGCGATCATCGGCGTCGGCCGTTTCGGCATCGCCGTTTGCCGGGAACTGCTCCAGAACGGAGCCGACGTTCTGGCCGTGGACCGCTCGGAGAGGGCGGTCGATGAACTGCGTCAGGTGGAGCCCAGCGTGGAAGCCCGCGTTGTCGACTGCACCGACGAAGAAGCTCTACGGGAGGCTGGCGTGCTCGAGATGGGCACTGTGGTGGTGGCGATCAGTGAACCGATCGAAGCCAGCATCACCGCGACGTTGATCGCCAAAGACAGTGAGGGAAGCCGGGTGCGCCAGGTGATCGCCAGGGCAACGAGCGACCTCCACGAAAAAATGCTGAAACGGGTTGGAGCCGACAGGGTGATCTTCCCCTCGCGAATGCAGGGAGAGCGCCTGGGTCTTGAACTGGTACGCCCCAACTTGATGGAGCGCTTGGCCCTGGATGAACAGCACTGCATAGAGGAGATCAAGGTTCCAGAACCGTTTGTGGGGCGGTCGCTCCGAGATCTGAATCTGCGCAAGAACTTCCGGGTCAATGTGCTGGCGGCCGGGCCGCAAAGCAGCTTGATGGTGAACCCACCGGCATCCCATGTGCTCGAGGAGGGTCACCTTCTGGTGGTCATGGGGCTGGTGGACGACCTGCAACGCCTGCCGAAAATCTGAGCCAATGCACTGCCTCGGGCTGATGAGCGGGACCAGTGCCGACGGTGTTGATGCCGTGCTGGCGTGCTTCGACGGCCCTGCCCAACGTCCGCAGTGGTCATTGCTTCGCCACCACCATCAGCCCTATCCGCCCCAGCTGCAGCAGCAGGTGGTGGCCGCCGGCCAGGGAGAAGCAATGCCCGCATCCCTCTTGCTGGAGCTGGCGGAAACGATCACAGAAGCGCAGGCAAACGCAGTGATGGCATGCGATCCCGAAGGGAAAGCCGAGGTGATCGGCTGCCATGGTCAGACCGTCTGGCATCGCCCGCCGGCCCAGGAGACGCGGGGTTCGAGCTGGCAAATGCTGCAGGCGCCGCTACTGGCCCATCTGCTCCAACGGCCTGTGATCCATGACTTCCGCGCCGCTGATCTGGTCCTCGGTGGGCAAGGAGCCCCCCTCGTTCCTCGGGCGGATGCGGCGCTTTTGGGGAGCACCGAGGGCTGGCGGGCGCTGCTGAACCTGGGCGGAATTGCCAACCTCACCCTGATCCCCCCATGCAGTGGCGTGGACCGCCACGCCTCGGTCTTGGGATGGGACTGCGGACCAGCGAACAGCCTGATCGACCTCGGCATACGCCACTTCACCGCTGGGGCCAAAAGCTTCGACAAGGGAGGAGCGATGGCAGCGCAGGGCCAAGCGGATGAGGTCCGGATCCAGCTCTGGCTCCAGGAGGAGTATTTCCAGATGGCACCGCCGAAATCCACCGGAAGGGAGTGCTTCGGGCGGGAGGACCTCAACCGACGGCTGGATCAGCTCGATGGAGCCTCAGAGGCCGACACCATCGCGACCCTGACGGCCTTCTCCGCAGCCATCGTCGCCCAGGATCTGGACCATCTGCGCCAGACACGCGGCATCGCACCGATCGAACTGATCACCGCTGGAGGTGGAAGCCAAAACCCGGTGTTGATCAACGAGTTGCGCCGGCGCTGCCGTGGTGCCCAGGTGGATGAGAGCAGCACTCTCGGGGTACCGGCAGAGGCGAGAGAGGCCCTGGTCTTCGCGCTGCTGGCCTGGTGGCACGAGCGGAATCACCCCGGCAATGTGCCTGCGGTGACAGGGGCCAGTCGCGAGACCGTGCTGGGCGTTCGGGTGAATCCAGCCTGATCGGAGCGGCCTAGGCCTAGCCAGGCCGATGCAGGCGCAAGCGCCGTGGGGCTCCCCGCAGACGGCGGGGCTGTTGCGATTCCAGAGCCGACCGCAAGCGTTCCTCGCGGGTTGGGGTGGGAGCAGACGCCTCCAGAGCTTGCTCGTGGCGCTGCACCCCTTGCTGGATCAGCACCCGCGCCATGTTGCTCACCGTGCGGGATTCCAGCTCGGCCATAGCGGTCAAGCGTTCACAAAGATCCTCAGGCAGAACCACCTGAATTCTTGGGGACTTGGGCTTCCCACTGGATGAGGTCTGACGGGTGGGCACGACCGGATCCCCAGAAAGAGGCTCAGTTAGTGAAAAGTGTACAGAGGTGGTCAAGGGTAGTATCCATGACTATGGTGGGGGCATTGGTCCTCCTCGGAGAACCCCATGACACAAGCCACATCTCGCTCCCGTCGCAGCCCTGCCGGATCACGCAGTCGGTCGCGACGCTCCCGTCGCAGCGCCGAAAACAGCGATGTTCTGGTGTCAGCGGTGATCAGCACCTACCTGCTGACCCACCTGCACCATGTGCTCCAGCGGGCTGAATACGGTGCCTCGCAGGAAGGGCGCAACACTCAGGCAGCTAACTACGCCCAATTGCGCAAGGTGCTGTGCATGGATGCCCGCAGCATGGAGGACGCTTCTGCCCTTGGGCAGCACGATGACGGCATCGAACAGGCCGCCTGACAAGGTCTTCGGTCCTGAATAGCGTTTGAACAGTTGCTCAAACCGCGATGTCTTCCAACGCCGCATCGCTGTACGCCCGCATCAGCAGCAATCCTGCGCAGACGCAGGCGCTGTTCCGCCAAGCCCTCCAGGACCCCAACGGCGCCATGGACAGCATCTGCAATCTGGGCGACGAACTGGGCCTGCCGGTGACAGCCCAAGAGGTGCGCGAGCATCTGGCAAGCCTGAACGATGAAGACAGCAACCGCTGGGTGGTTAAAGCGAGGGGCGGTCTTTGAAGTTGGGCGAGACGGACTTCAATAAAGCCTGGGGCTCGACGCGCTGCCGGCGTTCGTAGCCGCCACCACCGGCCCAACTAAAGAACAGCACGTAACTCACGATCGCCAGGCCTGCGGCCACCACAAGAGCGGCCAGCTGCTCCAGTTTCAGCATGGCGAGCACCCTCCGGAAACCTTCACCAGTGTGCCGACAGGGATGATGGGGGGAAGGACGCCTTCCGCCGGTGCTGCGACTCGAAAACGTCAGCAAGATCTATCCCACTGGGGAAGTGCTTCGCGCGGTGACCTGGGAGGTGAAACCCGGAGACCGGATCGGACTGGTGGGGGTGAACGGCGCCGGCAAATCCACCCAGATGCGTCTGATCGCCGGACACGAGGAACCGACCAGCGGCCAAGTGGTGCGTCAGGGAGAACCCCGCATCGCCTATCTCCAACAGGAATTCGATGTGGATCTGGAGCGCACAGTGCGCCAGGAGCTGTTCCAAGCCTTTGGTGAAGCCGCCGAAGTGATGAACCGCCAACAGCAGGTGGAAGAGGCGATGGCGTCGGAACGCGCTGCTGAAGATCCCGATCATCTGGATCAGCTGATCCAACAACTGGGACAGCTGCAGAGCCGTTTCGAAGCACTGCATGGCTATGAACTCGACGCCCGGATCGACAAGCTCCTGCCCACGATCGGCTTTACCCCTGAGGGCGCTGAGCTGCAGGTGAAGGACTATTCCGGGGGCTGGCAGATGCGGATCGCCCTGGGGAAAATTTTGCTTCAGGAGCCGGATCTGCTGCTGCTAGATGAACCGACCAACCATCTGGATGTCGAGACCATCCAGTGGCTTGAAAACTACCTGCTGGAGCAGAGCGCTGCCCTCGTCGTCATCAGCCACGACCGCACCTTCCTCGACCGGGTCTGCAATCAAATTGTCTCCACCGAAAGGGGCGTGTCCCGCAGCTATCTGGGGAACTACACCGCCCACCTGGAGCAGAAACAAATGGAACGGGAGGCCACGCAGGCGGCCTTCGAACGCCAGCAGAAAGACATCGCCACCCAACAGGCCTATATCGATCGTTTTCGCGCCAGCGCTACCCGCAGCACCCAGGCCAAAAGCCGTGAGAAGCAACTGGACAAGGTGGAACGGGTGGAGGCACCAATCGAATCTGTGGCAGGGCCGAGTTTCCAGTTCCCGCCCGCTCCGCGCTCAGGGGCACAGGTTGCCCTGATCGACAACGTCACCCACAGCTATGGAGACAAGATCCTGTTTCTGGGGGCTGAACTGGAGGTGGAACGGGGCGACCGCATCGCCTTCGTTGGTCCCAACGGTGCGGGTAAGTCCACCCTGCTGCGCCTGGTCATGGGGGTGGAACCTCCCGATGAAGGCAGTGCCCGACTGGGGGAGCACAACGTCATTGCGGGCTACTTCGAACAGAACCAAGCCGAAGCTCTGGATCTCTCCAAGACCGTGATTGACACGATGTACGAAGCGGTCCCCGATTGGACCCAGACCCAGGTTCGTTCGCTGCTGGGCAGTTTCTGCTTCAGCAACGACTCGGTGTTCAAGGAGGTCGGGAAGCTCAGCGGTGGCGAGAAAGCCCGCCTGGCACTGGCGCTAATGCTGCTGACCCCCTGCAATCTTCTGGTCTTGGATGAGCCCACCAATCACCTCGATATCCCGGCCAAGCAGATGCTCGAGGACGCCTTAATGGCCTACGAAGGAGCCGCGCTACTGGTCTCCCACGACCGCTATTTCATCTCCCGCGTGGCCAACCGGATCGTCGAACTGCGGGAGGGTGAACTGGTGATGTACCGGGGGGATTACAACTACTACCTCGAGAAAAAAGAGGAGGAAAGGGCTGAAGCCAAGGAGAAAGAACTGGCCATGGAGCGAGAGGCCAAGCGGAAAGCCAACAAGGAAAAGCAGAAAGCTCGAGATGCCCGGCGCAAAAAGGCGGCTTGACGAGCATCGAGCCACCTAACCGAAAACTTCACACACCCTTAGGCAGGAAGACTTATTTCTCTTTACCTTGTGTTTTCGTCTGCATAGGCTGACAAAACTGATCCCCAGCCCCGATGAGAATGGTTTCCGGCCCCGGCAACACCGAACCCGTTGGCGGTTCATCAGCCCAAGGCGCGGAAACCCATGAGCAGACCTGGGACGCCGTGGAAACCTATTTCCAGTGCATCACCACCTGTTCGCTCGACGACGGCGAATGCATCACCCAATGCGTGGAACAACTAAGGGACTCCGACGACGTCTGACGCCAAGACTTCAGCTTGAGGGCAAGGCCGACAGATCGACCGGCTTGACTTCGATCCTGACCTGGTCCTCGCCGCGACGCACCCCCAACACAACCGTGGCTCCCACACCGCGGCGATCGATGGCACTGACCACGGCTGCAGGGTCAGCAACAGCCTTGCCATCAAAACTCGTGATCACGTCATCCACCTTGAGCCCGGCGCGGTCCGCTGGCCCCCCAGGCTGGACAGAGCGAATGACCGCTCCTGAGGGCACCTGGGATGTCGGCGTGGGCCGAGGCACTGGAGAAAGACGAATGCCGATCACCGGATGACGGGCCTTGCCGCGGGTCACCAGCTGTTCCGCAATGGCACGGGCGCGATTGCTGGGAATGGCAAAACCAAGACCCGCCCCTGGTCCTGATCGGACCAGGGTGTTGATCCCGATCACCTCCCCGTCGGCATTGAGGAGCGCCCCGCCCGAATTACCAGGATTGATCGCCGCGTCGGTCTGAATCAGATCCAGACGCTTGCCCGAAATCCCGAGCTGAGCAACGTTGCGGTTGAGGTTGCTGATGATTCCTAATGTCACTGTGCTCTCCAGGCCAAAGGGGTTGCCAACGGCAATCGCCCAGTCGCCAACGCTGAGCCGATCAGAATCGCCTAAATCAGCGACTGGCCAGGGTCCAGCCCCCTCCAGACGCACCACCGCGAGATCCGTAAGGCTGTCTTTGCCCACCACCCGGGCAGGCACCCTTCTCCCATCGGAAAGCCCCACGGTGAGTTGATCCGCCCCCTCCACCACATGGGCATTGGTCAGGAGCAGACCCTTGGCATCGAAAATGACCCCACTCCCCTGGCCGCGCTGAACCCTGGCGCGCGGTGCTGTGGAGCGCGGTGCTGTGGAGCGTGGAATGCCAAAGAAATGGCGAAACAGGGGGTCCCGCATCAGGGCTGGCGGCACCCCCGCAGCACCGGACTGATTCACGGTCCGAGCTGTCTCCAGAGTGACCACAGCTGCACCACTGCGCTTGACAGCGGCGGTCACAAACGAGTCGCGACGGATCGCTGGCCGCGCCTCAGCCTCCTGAGGGCCAACGATGAACGGGATCGATCCAACACCGGCCAACAACAACCCTCCTGCCAGAGCGGAGGCAACGAGCGAGCGGGACTGAGAGGTCATCACAGCTGCAGGGCGATCGGCTGACTGGACGCTACGCAGAGCAGACGCAAAAAAAGCCACCAGCGATGTCAAAGCTGTGACCGCGTGCAACCGAGATCCCGATAGCGTGAGAATGAAGAGATTCAGTTGGGTGGAGGGTCATGCTCGGTTCACTGTTTCCGCTGCTCTACGGCGCATTGTTTGTGGCCCTGCTCTGGCAGGCCTTCCGCGTCATGAGCAAGGGTTTTCGTGCTGCCAGTGGTCCGATCAGCAGTGGCCCTAGCAGCGATCCCATCGACCGCACTGGCCAGGTCACCATCCACCCAGAACTGCTGGACAGCGAGGGACGCATTACAGAAGAAGACCTGCTGACGGTGCGCTTCGGCGGTGACGATGACGAGACCTCGACGGCCGCTGGACCCGGCACTGAATAAATTGGGCGCTTGGAGTCGACAGGGGTCGCCTGAGTGGATCAGAGAACACGCATCGTTGCCGCGGTCATCAAGGGCATCAAGCTGCCCCCCCGGTTTCGGCTTCGGCTGATGAAAGAAGATCCGGTTCGCTTGGAATTGAGCCTGACTCCCGCTTACGGAAAGGACCCCATCACCGTGGGACTTGTCGAATCTCTTGATCTGGTCGCCCGCCGTGACCGGGAAGGCAGGATCCCCCGCGACCTTCAGGGCACCTGGGACTGGACCGTGCGCCACGGCCAGGTGAGCACCGGAGGCTGGAACCCTTATCTCAAGGAAGCGCTGCAGACCATGTTCGAGACCGGCCTCCCGGCGATCGTGTTTGAGGAGCTCACTGGAGAGGAATACCACCCCGTTGATGGAACACGCCACGTGCGCTGATCAAGCACGGGGGTTCTGTAAAGGCGTGCGAATGAATGCAGCGAGGCGAAAACCAAGGGGCTAGACCGGAATCAATTCGGCCTTTAAGAAAGTCTTCATGGCCTCCCTTGTTGTTTCCATCGGCCCGCTTGTGCGGCTGCTGGCCGCTGTTGGCGCCATCAGCAGCCTGCTTCTGTTGGGCCTGATGAATCTCGTCCCATGAATCGAGCGGCAGCACCGGTTTGAGCCAGTTCCCGATCGACGCCCTGCTGGCGCGGATCTGCTCTGAAGTTCGCCCGGGACAAACAGTTCTGCTGCAGGCGCCACCCGGGGCAGGTAAGACCACACGGGTTCCCTTAGCGCTGATCGGGGCCCTGACGGAAGGGCCGGGGGTCTTCGCAGGGAAGCAAAAAATCTGGATGATTGAGCCGCGGCGGCTGGCCACCAAGGCCGCCGCCGCCCGCCTCGCCACGAGTCTGGGAGAAGACGTGGGTGCCCGCATCGGCTATGCGGTACGCGGGGAACAGCAACGATCCAGCCGCACCCAGGTGGAGGTGATCACCGACGGCCTCTTCCTGAGGCGCCTGCAGAGCGACCCCTCACTGGATGGGGTGGGCTGCGTGATTTTCGATGAATTTCATGAGAGGGGGCGTGATGCGGATCTGGCCCTCGCGCTGCTGCGCGAAGCGCGTCCGCTGCTGAATCCAGACCTGGCGTTGATGTTGATGTCCGCCACGCTGGATCTGTCCGACCTGAGAGAACGCCTGCCCGAAGCGACAGTGCTGGAAAGTCCAGGCCGCTGTTATCCGGTGGAGACCCATCACCAATCGCCACGACCGGACGAACCCCTGCCTCGACAGGTGTTACGCGCCATTGAGCACCATGCCCTCGAGCAACCTCAGGGAAGCGGTGTACTGGTCTTCCTGCCTGGACTGGCGGAGATTGAACGCTGCAGGCAGACCCTGACCGAAGCAGCGGCTCTACAGAACTGGCGCATTCAAGTGCTGCATGGGCAACTCCCACTGCAACAGCAAAGTTCAGCCCTCCAGCGCTGCAATCCGAACCAGGACGGCAGCATCATCCTGGCCAGTGCCATTGCCGAAAGCTCCCTCACAATCGATGGTGTGCGGCTGGTGATTGACAGCGGCCTCAGCCGTCAACTGCGCTACGACCCCAACACCCAAATGGAAGGCCTGGAGACGACAGCCTCCAGCCTGGCCAGCGCCGAGCAGCGCAGGGGCCGAGCCGGCCGACAGTGCCCAGGCAGCTGCATCCGCCTCTGGTCACCCGCGGAGCAACAGCGACGACCACAGTTCCACCCTCCCGAACTGCTGCTGGCGGATCCCCAACCTGTATTGATGGAACTGGCCCAGTGGGGCGCTGGACTAGGCGAATTACTGCCATGGCTGGACCCACCACCTGCAGCCGCCATGCAGGAAGGACAGCGCGGACTGCAACAGCTCGGCCTGCTGGAGCAAGACGGCCGCATCAGCAAGCGGGGACGATTGATCAGCGGCCTAGGCGTTCACCCCCGTCTCGGCATGCTGCTGCTGGAGGCCCATGAACAGGGCGCCCCCCAGCTGGGGTGTGATTTGGCGGCAATTCTCAGCGAAAGGGATCCCTTCGATCGCCGCCAAATCGGTAGCGATCTCGAGGCCCGACTCAACAGCATCCAGCGCCATCCATCACTGCGAACGCTCAGCCAGCAGCTCCGCCGCCAACTGAAGCGACTTGGCCCGTCACCCCAGAACCAGGGATCGTCCGTCAGCGCCGGCGATCTGATCCTGGCGGCCTTTCCGGAATGGCTAGCGCAAGAGCGACCGGACCAGACCGGTCGCTATCAGTTGCGCCAGGGACGCGGCGCCGTGCTGCTTCCCTGGGATCCGCTTCAGGGGAGCCCGGCCCTGGCTATCGCCAGGGTCGACATGGGCGACAGAGACACCCGCATCCAGATGGCAGTGGCCCTGAGCCAGAGCACCCTGCTGACCATCGCTGAGCAAGACGGCCATTGGCAGGACTTAGTCAGCTGGGATCCTGAACGCCAGAGGATCCGCGCAGAACGACTGCTGAAACTGGGTGAATTGGTGGTGCGCCGCACGCCACAACCTTCGCCAGCAGCGCCGCTATGCCGGAGCCTGCTCATCGAACAGCTGCAGAAGAACTCCAGCCTTGACGCACTGCCCTGGACGGATAGCACCCACCAGCTGCGCCAACGGCTGGAATGGATGCATCAGCAGGTGGGCAGCCCATGGCCGGCCAGGGATCTCACGACGCTGCTGGAGCAGGCTGACACCTGGCTTGGTCCAACCCTGGAGGGCTGCCTGGGTTGGGGCGACATCAGCACAGCAGCACTGGAAGAAGCGCTCTGGGGCGATCTGGACTGGAGCCTCAGACAACAGCTGGATGCGCTTTTGCCGCGTCGCGTCCCGATCCCAGCCGGCCGGCAGGCCACACTGCTTTACACAGGGGACGAGGTCATCCTTGCCGTGAAATTGCAGGAGATGTTCGGATGTAACGACGGGCCCCACGTGCTGGATGGTCGCATCCCCGTCACCCTGGAACTGCTCTCACCGGCAGGTCGTCCCCTGCAACGCACTCGGGATCTCAAAGGCTTCTGGCAAGGCAGCTATCAGGACGTGCGCCGCGAGATGCGAGGGCGCTACCCCAAGCACCCCTGGCCCGACGACCCCCGCCAGGCACTGCCGACCGCCCGCACGAAACGCAGGTCAAGCGGAGGGCAGGCGTAAACAATGGAAATGGATCCCCCTTCCTGTAGCCGTTAGCACACGCAACAAAACTCCAACCTTTGTTACATTGTTACCAAACCAAATCGGTCCTTCCCCATGTCTGACAACGCACGCTTCGGCTTCGTCAACTTCGCTGAAACCTGGAATGGTCGTCTGGCCATGATGGGCATCGTGATCGGTCTCGGCACCGAGCTCCTGACCGGCCAGGGCATCCTGTCCCAGATCGGCCTCGGCTGATTTCCGCACCGCGGACCCAGAGAACCCCTCGACTCACCGGGGGGTTTTTTGTTGCCTCGGTATCGGCCATCGCTGATGCATCAGAGTGGATGCATTCCACTGAGACAGTCGTTGGCACCGCTTTACGTTCAGAACAGACGCGATGGATCAAGGCTGCTCAGCAGCGCCTTGGTGATCTGCACGATCGGCGCCACTCAGATTCACCAGCACTGGGGCATTCTCGTAACCAGCATTTCGGCCATTGTCTGCATCTACTGGGGTTACGCCTACAGCCGCCTTGAGCGTTGATCGCCTTCCGACTTACTCCGTTGCTGAACTGAACACAGCCATCGGAAGCCTGCTGGAACGGGGCTTTGCGCCGCGTTTTCTGTTAGAGGCAACAGTCTCGCGGCCTCAACTCAAGAAAGGCCACCTCTGGCTGACCCTCACCGACGGCACCGCCAGCATTTCGGGCGTGGTGTGGGCTTCGAAACTGGCCCAGCTGAGCTACAAACCCAAGGACGGTGACGGCGTCACTGTGGTGGGCAAGCTGAATTTCTGGACAGCGAGGGCCAGCCTCACCGTTCAGGTGCTGGACATCCGCCCAAGCCTGAGCACCGTTCTGAGGGACTTTGAACGGGTGCGTCAGCTGCTGGAAGAGCAGGGAGTGATTGACCCCAGCCGTGAGCGGCGGCTACCGAGCCAACCTTCAACCATTGCGGTGCTCACAAGTGTGCCCAGTTCCGCCCTGGCTGACATGCTGCGCACCGCCGCTGAACGCTGGCCGCTGACGCAACTCATCGTGGTGCCGATTCCAGTGCAGGGAGCAGTGGCCTCCAAGATTGTCAGCACGCTGGAGGGGCTGGCCGAACGATCGGTTGAGCTAGGGATTCAAGCCCTGGTGCTGGCGCGCGGCGGCGGAAGCCGGGAGGATCTGGCGGTATTCGATGACGAAGCGCTCTGCCGCGTGCTGGCGCGCTACCCCGTACCTGTGGTGACGGGCCTCGGCCACGAAGACGATCTGACCGTCGCAGATCTGGTTGCAGACCATCGGGCAGCCACCCCCACGGCTGCAATTGTGGCGCTCCTGCCCGACCGCGATGCTGCACGCCAGGGGCTTGTACAACGCCAAAGCCGATTGAGGGACGCACTGCTGGGGCGAATCCTTCGCGAACGTCAAAGGCTTCAGGATCGGACCCTTTTGTTGCAGCAACAATCTCCTCTCGAGCGGATCAGGCGCCATCGCCAGGACCTGGCGCAGAAACAACTATTGCTCAAAGCGCTGTCTCCAGAACGCTGGCTGAAACGGGGCCTCGCCCTGGTCAGCAATGCTTCCGGCGATGCCATCCCGGACCTTCAATCCGTCAAGATCGGAGATCAGCTCAGCATTCGGATGAGCGACGGAACGCTTGACGCCCGGGTCGATCAGATCCAACGCAGTTCCCCAAAAACCACCTCCTGATGAGCAAGCGCCAACCCAGCAAAGAGTTACGCGATCGCATGGAAGGCTGGCGCAGCGATGCCGCTGGCCTCAACTATGAAGAAGCCATCCAGGCCCTTGATCTGCTGCTCGCTGAGCTGCAGAACGACAGTGTGCCCCTGGCGGAATTGCAGCAACGGGTTCTCCACGGTGAGATTTACCTGAGCCGTTGCCAGACCCTGCTCGACAGCGTCGAACAGTCGATTGTCGAACTCGACCCCACAACCCTTGAACCCACGAACAATGCGTAAGGCACTGCCCTGGATCTATCTCCTCCTTTCACTTGCGGGGGCGATCCTGCCGTGGAAAGCCAATCTGGAGTTCATTGCTGAAGGTGGCGGTCAGGCCTTCGATTTGGCTCGGTTCATCGCCGATGCGAACAGCACAGCGGCCTCACGCTCCTTGAGCGCCGACCTGCTGGTGGGGGCCAGTGCGGTCACCCTGTGGATCTGCGTGGAGGGTCCACGCCAGAAGATCAAAGGCTGGTGGCTGGCCATTCCTCTGAGCTTTGGCGTTGCCTTTGCCTGTGCTGCACCCTTCTTTCTGTTCCTTCGGGAACGGCAGCTGCAGGCTCAGGAATCGGAATCGACATCGACGTCCTGAGCGATCACATCAATCGTGAGATCCCTCGCGGGTGTGGACTGGGCAGCTGAAACTCCAGTGTTGTCCGCAGCGTTGGGATAAGGCGTCCCGCAAAACGAGCAAACGCCAGCGCCCTTCAGACCAGTAGCCCCACAAGCAGTGCAGGTGATCATTCTCGACTGCAACAGCTTCCAGCCAATCCAGCCCAGACCGGACAGGATCAACGGCAGCGCCAAGAGCGTGAGCAGCAGACCGCCTGCGAGATCGAGCAACAGACGACCAGCCGCTGTTGGCACCAGCAACAGCAAGACAACTGCAATCCACAACACTGCTGGCGGTCGATTCATTTGCCTCAACGGAAATGGTCCGTTGGATCAGCTTCGCAGAGGGGTATCGAAGTTCAAGGCGTCAGGGTGTTCGGTTCTCCGAGCCGAGGCTTAGCAAGACGAACTGCAGCTAATTCCACACTCAAACACTGGCCAAAATAAAGAATGACACCGACCAACCAAACCCAAAGCGTTAAAACCAAAACACCACCGATCACGCCATAAGCCTGATATCGATTACCAAGAGAAACGATACTCAAGCTCAAAATTTTGTTGAGTAATGCCAACCCAAAGCCAATCAACAACGAGCCAGGGATCAAGGGTGCTCTTGGAACACGGCGACTGGGCAAGGCCATCTGCAGCAGCAGAGCCATCAAAGACAAGATCAATGCTGGAACAAGAATTCGTCCAAGGGGAAGAATGGGACTGGATCGTACAAGAGCCATCAACCCAGGAATAAAACCATTCAGAACACCAAGGATGTCTTCGGGAAGCTGCCTGACGCTGAGAGCCAATTGCTGAAAGACGATCAGAATCGATATAACAAAGACGGTCAAAAAAGCTTCAACACGCGTTTTGCAGAACTGCACCACTTGCTGCCACCAAGGCAGGTTAATTGCCGGTTCCGGGAGAATATCTGACCAAAGGCGATCAGCTCCGCGCTGCAATGTTAAATAGGCATTACTTGCAGTGAGAAGCAAAACAATAACGCCAAGAATTCCTGCACCAAATCCCTGATTCACCAACCCACGCAGGGTGGAATCCACCAGATTGGTTGCGGAAGGTGGGAGGACTTGGGTAACTGACGCCAAAACATTATCCAAACTATCTGTTTCACCAAACACTCTGGCCGCCACAGACAAAGCGATGAGCAGCAGCGGGAAAAAAGACTGAAGGACGAAATAAGCAAAAGCAGCACTCAAATCCACACATTCAGCGTTGTTCCAGCGCTGACAGGCATTCCATATCCGCCCACCCAACTGTCGAACAAGCGAACGTCTAGACACAGATTCGCTCAGAAGACTTCTAAAACCTTACAACAAAAAAGCCACCTCAATCGAGGTGGCTTTTTCATGGTTGGCAATGGTGATTGCTACAACAATCAGCCAATCATCAACCTATTAAGAGAATGTTTTACCTGGCATCGAGCTATTTTCTCAGGGGGCT
>NZ_VTLA01000008.1:0-79714 GCF_020514205.1 Synechococcus sp. MU1625 | reverse complement strand
TGCTGGCCCTGGCCTGGGGTGGGGCGCGCGGGACTTCCAGCCCCAGCGGGACGGGGCGTTGGCCGAGCCGGGGTGGGTGCTGTTGGTTTGGCGGCAGCCTTAGGCTTGCTCACCAGTTCCGGTTTGGTCGCTGGCGGTTTGCTGACGGGCTGGGGCTTTGAGGCTGCTCGCGGCGCGGGTGAGGCTGCAGGCCGAGGCACGGGCTTTGAAGCCGTGGGTCGCGAAGGCGCTGCCGGCGGTTTTTGAGGGGCAGCAGGCCGTGCCGGGGGCGCCGACGCTTTTGCGGGGGCCGGCGTGGGCTTGCTAATGATCGGTTTCGGCGTTGTGGCTGCCGGTGGTTTCGGGGGTGCTTGCGGCGTGGGAGCCACCTGAGGCTTGGCTGCCACAGGCTTGCTCACGGTCGGTGTGGGCTTGCTTGGTGCGGCAGGGGCTGCCTTTTTCACCGACAGGATCGCTTTCCCTGGTGCGGGCTTGGCAGGCGCAGCAGCAGCGGGCTTCGCACCATTCCCGCCCTTGACGAGGAGTGAACGAATCTTGCCGGCTTCAGCGTCGCTGATCGAGCTGCTGTGGCTCTTCGCAGCGATCGACAGCTTTTCAGCCGCGTCCAACACGTCCTTGTTCTCAAGGCCGAGGTCCTTGGACAGCTCGTAAATTCTGACTTTGCCGCTGCTGGTCATTCAGTTCGGGTCTCCGATCGGTCCGGGCATGGAATGCCGCGGTGGCCACTCACACAGTGGGGCCAATGTTCAGTCTGCCTCAGCGGATTCACCAGGGGTCTGGATAAGCCGCTGTTTCAACACCGCAAGCACTGTTTCGGGCACCTGACAACGCAGGGCTTTCTGTAGGCGTTTGCGACGGGTTGCCTCCTCAAGGCAGTTTTCCTCGGGACAGAGATAGGCCGATCGGCCCATCCCTGCATCGAGGAGAACTCCGTCCTGATGGTCGCGGATCACCCTCCAGAGTTGGCGGCGATCCAAGAGCTGGCGGCAGGCCACGCAGCGACGCAGGACGGGGCGCTCACTCACCGGACCTGCTCCTGGTCGGCATCGGCGTCCACCTCAGCCTCAGCCTCAGCCTCAGCCTCCGTGGCATCAGCTTCTGGCTCAGCGTCGATTTCAGTGTCGGCTTCAACCGCGGCGGGCTCCTCTTCCGTGAATTCCTGCTCGGCCTGCTCTTCGCCGTACTCCTCCTCGTCCTCGGGCAGCGGGTACAGCTCCCGCAGGCGTGCATCTTCTTCTGCCCGAGCAGCCTGTTCGGCGGCCAGGCGTTCCTCAGCTTGTTGCTGGAGGGCCTCCTCTTCCTCGCGCTGGGAGATCAACTCAGCCACCACGGCATCCTCAGCTTCCTGGTCGTACTCCGTGGAGTTCTTGATGTCGATCTTCCAGCCGGTGAGTCGGGCGGCCAGGCGCACGTTCTGGCCTTCACGGCCGATGGCCAGGCTCAACTGATCGGGGGGAACCAGCACGTGGGCATGCTGCCCCATCGGATCAACGAGGCGCACCATGTCCACCCTGGCGGGGCTGAGGGAATTGGCGATGTACTGACCTGGATCCTGAGACCAGCGAATGACGTCGATTTTTTCGCCACGCAGTTCGTTCACCACCTGCTGAATGCGGGATCCGCGGGCTCCGATGCAGGCACCGACGGGATCGACTTCACGCTCGATACTGTCGACGGCCACCTTGGTGCGGGGTCCCACCGAACGGGAGGGTGGATTGGCCTCGCGGGCCACGGCCACGATCCGTACGGATCCCTCCTGAATTTCGGGAACTTCGTTCTCAAATAGGTAGACCACCAAACCGGCATTGGAGCGGCTGACGAAAAGCTGTGGTCCCCGCCGGGGAACTTCGCTGACCTCTTTGAGGAACACCTTGAAGGTGGCGTTGGCGCGGTAGTTGTCGTTGGGCAGCTGATCGCGACGGGGGAGTTCCGCCTCGACTTCCGGACGCCCCAGGCCTGAGCTGACCGCCATGATCACTGACTGGCGCTCGAAGCGGATCACCCGTGCGGTCAGCACCGGATCCTCCAGATCGGCGAACTCCTCCTGGATCATGCGGCGCTGTTGATCCCGCAGTTTCTGGGCCAGCACCTGTTTGGTGGTGGCGGCGGCCATCCGGCCAAAATCCTCCTTCTCCGGGGTGACATCCAGCACCACCGTGTCGCCCACCTGGGCATCATCAGCCACCTGCATCACCTCGGCAATGGCGATCTGGTGGTCTTCGCTTTCCACCTCATCAACAATGATTTTGCTGGCGAGAACCCGGTATCCCTCCTCTTCCAGGTCAAGGCCGACGTCGAAGTTGCTGAAGTACTCCTCATCAAAGGGGTCTTCGCTTATCCCGAGGTAAAGGGTGCGCCGGTAGCGCTCGTAGCCCTTCAGTAGGGCCTCCCGCAGGGCTGCTTCCACAACCTGAGGTGGCAGCTTCTTCTCTTCACTGATGTCGTCGATCAGATTGGTGAGACCTGGAAGAAGTACGAGAGCCATCGCGTTGGTTTAAGGGAAGGGTTGAGCGGTTGGAGGGGGGTGAACGCTGGGTTCAGCTGCCTGGACTGGTGAGGCGGACACCGATCACGCAATCGCGGGGAATCCGTTTAACTCGCCCGCGAATGTTGATCTGCAGCGTGTCGGCGTCGCGTTCAAGCAAGAGGCCTTCAAGGCGTTGCTCGGTCTCGCCCTTGTCGCGGTGATGGACCTCGATGGGAAAGCCGCGGAAGGTCTGAAAATCGCGATCGCTGGACAGCTGCTCGCCGATTCCGGGACTGCTGATCTCCAGAACATACGCGTCAGTGAGCAGGGTGGAGGCCTCAAGGGCATCCCCAAGCACTCCGCTGAAACCCGCGCAGTCGTCGAGGCTCACATCCGCTCCACTGCTGTGGCGGATCTGCACTTCCAGGGTCATCGGGCTCATATGAGTGAGCAGCTGGATGCCGCAAAGGTCAAAGCCTTTGCGGGCGGCCACGTCGGTGGCCAGCGTTTCGAGATCCGGAAGCAGAGGATGAGGCAACGCGAACTGAGGGCGGACGTCGGTCCGACGTGCATTTCAGTTGTGACCGATCTCCGCAGGGAGATGCCCGTCGGACACACCTTCAATGTAGGGGACTGCCCGCCATCCGTCAGGTGTTGCCCAGATCGATGGGCGGTGCATCGGGGAAAGCGTCACCAGCCTGTTCGGTGCCGCGACCTTCGGAATCCTGATTGATGCAGATGCGCTGACGGTCAGGATCAGTCACGTACTGACAGACGCGACTCCAAAGTTTGCTGCGGCTGCCCTGGGGGCCATTGCTGAACTGCACAATGTCCGCTCGTCCTGGGGAGGACTCGATGACGACCTGGCAGAGCTGACATCGTTGTGAATCAGCGGATTTGCTCAAGGCTGAAGATCACAAATTGGCCCGAAGCTAGGCAGAAGCTTCCAAAGCCGCAGTGCGATCAGTGGCAGCCCTGTACGGAAATGCGGTAGCTGAATCCAGTGGCTTGCGGGTCGTTGTTGGCCCCGATCCGGAAATTCACCTGGCTGATGCTCTTGCCTGAGACCTGCTGGAAGGGCCCAAACATGCGGCCGGTGCCTACAGGCGGCTGCAGTTGTTCATCGGCCACCTTGCTGTTGCTTCCATCGCTGAATTTGAGGAAGGCCTGAATGGGATAACTGCTGGGATCGCTGGAATCGGCGGTGAAAAACAGCTTGAAGCTGCGGTAGGGCTGATCCACCACGAAATCGGTGTTCCAGTTGGTGCGGCCGACTGCTTTACCGATGAGCCCTTTGGGACGCTCCACCTTTTTTTTCACAATGGGGTCGCCGCCGCCCACCGGAGTCAGAAAGGTGCAGGCGGCTCGGGCCTGCATCGGAATGAGCAGCAGGCCCAGGACAGGCAGGACAGCGATGGACCGCATGGAGAACCAGATCAATTGGGTGTGATGGGAGTCAGGGGAGGACCCTCTTCGAACCGCTCCAGCAAAACCTGAACAGGAATCTGGGTGCCGAAGCGACAGGCATTGGTTTCGCTGGCCGCCAGGCTGCCGTGCTCCCAGAACTTGTTGCTGCCGGTGCCCCCACCACAGAGCCCGAAGTACTCGCAGCCCTTGTGGCAGGTATCGACACCGCTGCTCATGTCAGCCAGGAGGCGACGGAACTGATCGGTTTTGGTGGACTCCACCAACGACAGATCACGCAGGTTGCCGAGGTTGAAGGTGCCGTAGCGGTCGCTGGCCACTGACAGCAGCTCGGGGTCGAACGTGGAGAAATTCCCATCCGAATCAACGCTGAGAATCGAGAACGGGCGATTGAGCTCGTTCTGGGTCATCCGTTCGTTGCCTTGAATCAGGCTGATCACCTGCTCGAATTCCCGCAGCACGACGGGATGACCGTCTTGCTCGCTAAGGCGCCAGAAAGCTCGGAGGAAGTCGCGATACTTCTCCTCCATGACTGAGCCTTGCATCGAGGAACTGGTGTGAATGCCCTCCTGTTCCTCAACGTTGAAGCCCACATCGGTGATGCCGTTGTCCCGGAAGAAGCGATACATCCGCTCCGGTTGCTCCATGGCATCAGCGGTGACCACCGAGATGCAGTGGAAGGGCACATCGTTGCGGTGCAGGGCTTCAATCCCTTTCATCGCCATGGCGTGGGATCCGCGTCCATTGCGGAAGCGCCGGTGGGCGTCGTGGATGTCCTCTGGGCCATCCACACTGATCCCCACCACAATGCGGTTGCGCCGGAAGCAGTCGCACCACGCATCGTTGATCAACGTTGCGTTGGTCTGAACGTGCTGGGTGAAGTCCAGCCCCTGGGCGTTGAACTGCTCGAGGCTGCGATGCAGGATCGCCGTTGCCTCGTCGTACCAACTGGTGGGCAGGGTGAGCGGTTCCCCGGCATGCCATACCAGTCCGAACTCCGGCCCGGCATAGGGGCTTTCCAGAATCCGCTGGATCAATAGAGGCAGTAGATCGAGGTCGAAAACCCGCTTCTTCTGCCGATCGGGCAGATAGCAGTAAGAACAATCGAGGTTGCACAACGATGTCGACTGCACAACCACGAGGCCGATGGGCCCGAACCGGTTGAGGTCGGGCCTGACATTGGAAGAGACGTTTGGGGAAGAAACAATCACCAGTTCACGAATCCGCCGCCACCGTTGCGCCAGCCACCGCCACCGTTGCGCCAGCCACCGCCGTAGCCACCGTTGCCCCAGGTGTTGCGGCTATTGCCCCACTTGTTGCCGCTCTTTCCATTGCCCCACTTGCCTTTTCCCCGGCTGTTGCCGAACTTTTTGCCTTTGCCGTTTTTCCATTTGCTCTTGGCAACAAGCTCACCTTCGATTTCGGGATCCTTGAGCAGGCTGCCCCAGTCGGTGTTCCGAACCGCTTCGATTCGGGCTTCGATGCTGTTGGCTTTGGCCTGACCGTTGAGTTGCTCAGGCGCGCTGTAGCTGGAGCTGGCTTGGGCGGTTTGGCACAGCACGGCACTGGAGGCCAGCAGTGCTTGAAAGGCAATAAGAGAACGCTTCATGGCTGTTGATGGATAAAGAAGGAAAGCAATCGAGGAGCAGTCAGATTCCCGGTGTCGCTGGGGTGTTGATTTCTGCTGTGACGCTGAGGATCAAGCCGTACAAGGAGCGGATTGACTCTTGGCTCAGGCCCACATCGCTGCCGGGACCAATCCAACGGTTGATCATGCGGCGCGTTCCGGCATCACCATCCATGTAGGCCTGCATCATCTGTCCCAACGCGATGTTGGTGGACGAGAGCAGCTTGCCGTTGTCCTGCTTGACGATGCAGCTGATGCCCGAGCGGCCGTAGGGGCGGAAGGGCAGTAGAGCCGTTTTGTCGATTCGGCTGTTGGCGGCCAACCAGAGGGTTCCACCACCGAGGATCGGAACGTCACCCGTGTAGAAGGCATCCAACGCTTCCTTGGGGGTGTCGAAGTTTTTCAGTGTGGCGCCGGGCACCACGCTCTTCAGAACCTTGGCGGAGGCGGTGTCCTTGACCACGCCGATGGTTTCTCCTGCCAACGAGTCAGGGGTTCCATCGATGGTTGTATCTCTGGCCATCAGCAGCCGTGTGCCACCGACGCCGAAGGGAAGGCTGTAAGTGACCTGAGTGGAGCGGCCCCAGGTGAAGGCCACACCACAGGCGATGTCGGCCTTGCCGGTGATGACGGCACCAATGCCGTCATTGACGGAAGACGCGACTCGGTAAGTCACGTTGCGGCGGTTGGCCTGAATCCGGATCTGTTCGAGAACATCAACCCCGAGGCCTTCGTAGCCGGTGTCGGTTTTTTGATACAGCGGCTTGACTTCCTCAAAAATCACCGCCTTAAGCGTTGTGCTTTCCGCGGAGGCTTGTGGAGTCAGGGCAACTGGGCCAGCCAGGGCAAGCAGCGCTGCCGCTGGAGCCAGAAATGCACGCATGCGAAAACTGCGTTTGCTTGACTCTTAGCTGGATTTTTTAGGCTTGTCCGCCGATTGCAATGGGCGTTGTGAGAATGCGATCGATCGGGACCAACGCCCGCTTCCCCGGCTGGATCCGATAAAAAGAAGTCAATTCGTCGGTCCTGGTGTTGCGGTACGCCCTGCGTCAACTGTTGGTAGTGCTGGTGGCAGTGGCCTGCTTTGTCGGTGATGGAGCGTCCGTGCAGGCTCTAGAGCACAGCTTTGTAGCCGATGCCGTTCAGCGGGTGGCCCCGGCTGTGGTTCGGATCGATACCGAGCGCACCATTGAACGGCAGCCGTTTGATCCCACGCTTCTCGATCCGTTGCTGCGGGATCTGCTTGGGGACCCGCCTGCGGGTCCGGGGCGGGAACGTGGTCAAGGCTCCGGTGTGGTGATTGATCCCCAGGGGCTTGTGCTCACCAACGCTCATGTGGTGGATCGGGTGGAGTCCGTCAGCGTCACACTGGCCAACGGGGATCAACGCGATGGCCGGGTGGTGGGCACCGATGCCGTGACGGATCTGGCCCTAGTGCGTCTTGAGGGTGATCAATTGCCGCCGCGGGCTCCTCTGGGTGACTCCGAAGCCATGCAAGTGGGCGATTGGGCGATCGCCCTCGGCACCCCATTTGGACTGGAACGCACGGTGACCCTAGGAATTGTCAGCAGCCTGCATCGCAACATCAACAGTCTTGGTTTTGCTGACAAACGGCTTGAACTGATTCAGACCGACGCCGCCATCAACCCCGGTAATTCCGGCGGCCCCTTGGTGAACGGTGATGGCCAAGTGATTGGGATTAATACCTTGGTGCGTTCTGGCCCTGGGGCTGGCCTTGGTTTTGCTATCCCGATCAACCTGGCCCGCAGGGTGGCCGATCAGCTGCAGCAGCAGGGTGAGGTGGTGCATCCCTATATCGGCCTTCAATTGGTCGCTCTCACGCCCCGGATCGCGCGCGAGCACAACAAGGATCCCAATGCCCTTGTGCAGCTGCCGGAACGCAGCGGTGCTCTAGTTCAAGCCGTGCTTCCCGATGGCCCGGCCGAAAAAGCGGGCCTGCGCCGCGGTGATCTTTTGATCACTGCTGATGATCGCGACATCCCCGATCCTCAGGTGCTTCTGGAAGTGGTGGATGCTGCTGCCATCAATGCTCCACTGCCCTTGAAGGTGCTGCGGGCGGGTCGCGAGTTGACCCTGTCGGTCAAACCTGAGCCCCTGCCTGGAATGGCTTGAAACCCTTGCTACGGTCGCGCCCAAAGGACGAGACCTGATGGCTGATCTTCAGACCCAGATGAAGCAGGCAGTGGCCGATGCCGCTGTTGAACAGATCAAAGACGGCATGGTGCTGGGTCTGGGATCTGGGTCGACTGCCGCACTAATGATTCAAGGCCTGGGCGCCAAACTCGCCAGCGGCGAACTCAAAGACATCGTGGGTGTAACGACCTCTTTTCAGGGGGAGGTGCTGGCCGCAGAGCTGAACATCCCTCTGCTCAGCCTCAATGCCGTCAACCGTATTGATCTGGCCATAGACGGTGCTGATGAAGTCGATCCTGGCTTCCAGTTGATCAAGGGCGGTGGTGCTTGCCATGTACAGGAAAAACTCGTAGCTGCAAGGGCCGATCGTTTTGTGGTGGTGGTGGATTCCACGAAACTTGTGGATCGTCTCAACCTCGGTTTTCTGCTGCCGGTTGAAGTTCTTCCGGGTGCCTGGCGCCAGGTGAAGCAGCAGCTGGAAGCCCTTGGGGGTACTGCTGAACTGCGGATGGCCCAGCGCAAGGCCGGCCCTGTGGTTACGGATCAGGGCAATTTGGTGCTGGACGCCAAGCTCAATGGAGGCATCACCGATCCAGTGGCCCTGGAGCAGACCATCAACAACATTCCGGGAGTGCTGGAGAACGGATTGTTCGTCAACATCACCGATGAGGTGTTGGTGGGCGAGATCGCTGATGGCGTGGCGGGGGTCCGCAGTCTGGAGAAGCGCCTCAGCTGAGGCGCCGTCGCACCGATTCGGCGTGGCTGTGCAGGCCTTCACTGGTGGCCAACTCCTGCACAGCTGAACCTGTTGCTTCCAGAGCAGCCCGGTTGAATCCGATCAGTGAGGTGTGGCGCATGAAGGTTTCAACGCTCAGCGCTCCACTGAAACGTGCGGCTCCACAGGTGGGCAGGGTGTGGTTCGGACCTGCGAGGTAATCCCCAACGGCTTCCGGAGACCAGGGGCCCAGGAAAATGGCTCCAGCGTTCTGGATCCGATCCGCCAGAGGTTCGGGACGTTCGACCAGGAGCTCTAGATGTTCCGGAGCGAAGCTGTCGCTCAGGCGGGCACAGCTCTCGAGGTCGTCGCACACCACCACCAGCCCCCAGTCCCGCAGTGCGGCTTCGCAGATCTCGCGACGGGGGTGGTTGGTGAGCTGCTCGGCGACCGCGGCGTTGATCCCGTCGGCCAGAGCATGGTCGGTGGTGATCAGCACCGCCGCCGCCAGAGGATCGTGCTCAGCCTGCGCCAGCAGATCCGCAGCCACCTGATCCGGCTGTGCGGAGTGGTCGGCAATCACCAGCACCTCGCTTGGACCTGCCAGGGAATCGATGGCGACCTGGCCGTAAACCGCTTGTTTCGCAAGGGTGACGTACAGGTTGCCTGGGCCGCTGATCACATCCACTTTGGGCACGCTTTCACTGCCGTAGGCCATGGCGGCAATGGCTTGGGCGCCCCCGAGGCGGAACACCGTCTTCACGCCGGCGAGGTGCGCCGCTGCCAGCACCACAGGGTTGACCTTGCCATCCCGGCCGGCGGGGGAACAGATCACCAGCTCTTTCACCCCAGCGACACGGGCTGGTACTGCATTCATCAGCACCGTGCTGGGGTAGGCCGCGCGTCCGCCGGGCACGTAGAGACCCGCCCGCTGCACCGGTCTCCAGCGCCGTCCGAGCTGCTCGCCGTGGGGACCTGTTACTGCTAGGTCGGCGGGACGTTGGCGTTGGTGGAAATCGGTGATGCGGCGATGGGCCAGCTCCAGGGCATCACGCAGGTTGGTCGGCAGCGTGGACCAGGCCTGTTCGAGCGCTTCCTGGGGAACCGCCATCGGCAGAGGCCGAAAGCCATCGAACTGTTCTGTGAAGTCTGCGATCGCCGCATCACCGCGGTCGAAGACCGCTGCAAGAATCGCGTCGACCCGCTGTCTGGCCTCGCTTTGCTGGGTCTGAGCCGTGCGGCTTGATAAGCGCTGTAGTTCTGTCTGGGCCTGTTCCGGATCCCGCACGATGCGCAGGGGAGCGACGGCCGGTTGGCTCACAGACAAAGGTACGTGTGGAAGATGTAGTCAAGTTAGGACTCGACAACACTGGGAAGCGGTCCTGTCACGGAGTAGGGTGCTGGATTGTTCGCAACGTTGAAGCCTCAGTGGCCAATAACAAGTCAGCCAAGAAGCGGATTGAGATTGCTGAGCGCAACCGTCTGCGCAATCGCACCTACAAGTCGTCCCTGCGCACGTTGATGAAGCGTTGCTTCACCGCTTGTGACGCTTACAGCGCAACGCCTGGTGACGAAGCCAAGACCACGGTGCAGAGCTCGATGCGAGCCGCCTTCAGCAAGATCGACAAGGCGGTGAAGGTCGGTGTCCTGCACCGCAACAATGGCGCCAACCAGAAGTCCCGTCTCAGTGCGGCGGTGCGCAAGGTGCTCGAGCCCGCCAGCTGATTCGGTTTCAACCGGCAGAATGGGCCGAAAGCGCGTTTCGGCCCAGCTGTGTCTCCCCTCCCGACGCTGATCGACAGTCACTGTCACATCGTCTTTCGCAATTTTGACGAGGACCTCGATGAGGTGGCCACACGCTGGCGAGAGGCCGGTGTCGGAGCCTTGTTGCATGCCTGTGTCGAGCCCTCCGAAATCCCCGCGATTCGGGCATTGGCTGATCGGTTTCCCGAAATGCGGTATTCCGTCGGCGTCCATCCTTTGGACACTCAACATTGGGCTGATGACACGGTGGCGGTGCTGCGTCGGGCTGCCCTGGAGGATGACCGGGTGGTCGCGATCGGTGAGCTCGGGCTTGATCTCTTCCGCGAGAAGAACCTTGAGGATCAGCTTGCTGTGCTGCGTCCGCAGCTTGATCTGGCGGTGGAGCTGAACCTGCCAGTGATTATTCACTGCCGTGATGCCGCCGAGCCGATGCTGGTTGAACTTCGGGCCCGTCAGGCGGAGGGTCGTTGTCCCGCGGGGGTCATGCATTGCTGGGGCGGCACTCCCGATGAAATGCAGCAGTTCCTGGAGCTGGGTCTGTACATCAGCTTCAGTGGCACCGTGACCTTTTCTAAGGCTGAGCCCACCCACGACTGCGCCCGTCAGGTGCCTGAGGATCGTTTTTTGGTGGAAACCGATTGCCCCTTCTTGGCTCCCGTACCTCGTCGCGGCAAGCGCAATGAGCCGGCCTTTGTGGCATCTGTCGCGACGCGTGTGGCTGAGCTGCGGGGTGTGGATCTCGAGAGCGTGGCTTGCAGCAGCACCGCCAACGCCCGACGATTGTTTGGACTCCCTTAACTGCTCTTCCAAGAGTGTCGAGTCCATATGTAAGATGTTGTATTGGCCTGGCCATGCGCGGGATTCGTTCTTGTGTGTGGTGCCTGAAGCGTCCATTTCCTTCCGGTGCACTTGTCGTCGTCAGCTGATCTGACCCGCGATTTCTGAACAGCAGCAGCGGCTCTGTCGGTTCCTTTCTGGAAACCGTAGGTGCCGCTGTTGTGGGGAATCGTCCTGTCGGGTGAGCTTTTGCCGCCAATCCAGACCTTCTCAGTCCCTTCGTCCTCTCTGCCGGTCCCCGCATGAGCAGCAGCGCGATTCAGGTCGCCAAGACCGCCACCTACCTCCCTGATCTGGTGGAGGTGCAGCGGGCCAGCTTTAAGTGGTTTTTGGATCAAGGTCTGATTGAGGAGCTGGAAAGCTTCTCTCCGATCACGGATTACACCGGCAAGCTGGAGCTGCACTTCATCGGTAGCGAGTACCGCCTGAAGCGCCCCCGCCACGATGTGGAAGAGGCGAAGCGTCGCGATGCGACCTTTGCCTCACAGATGTATGTCACCTGCCGTCTGGTCAACAAGGAGACCGGTGAGATCAAAGAGCAGGAGGTCTTTATCGGCGAACTACCGCTGATGACAGAGCGCGGCACGTTCATCATCAACGGTGCTGAGCGCGTGATCGTGAATCAGATCGTGCGGAGCCCCGGTGTCTATTTCAAGGATGAAATGGACAAGAACGGTCGGCGCACATACAACGCCAGCGTCATCCCCAACCGTGGAGCCTGGCTGAAGTTTGAGACCGATAAGAACGACTTGCTGCACGTCCGTGTGGACAAGACCCGCAAGATCAATGCGCACGTGCTCATGCGTGCCATGGGTCTGTCCGACAACGACGTGCTCGACAAGCTGCGTCATCCCGAGTTCTATAAGAAGTCGATTGATGCCGCTAATGACGAGGGCATCAGTTCGGAAGACCAGGCGCTGCTCGAGCTCTACAAGAAACTTCGTCCGGGTGAACCCCCCTCGGTGAGCGGCGGTCAGCAGTTACTGCAGACCCGTTTCTTTGATCCAAAGCGTTACGACCTCGGGAGGGTCGGTCGCTACAAGATCAACAAAAAACTGCGCCTCACCATCCCCGACACGGTGCGCACCCTCACCCATGAGGACGTGCTCTCCACCCTTGATTACTTGATCAATTTGGAGCTGGATGTCGGCGGCGCCACCCTCGATGACATTGACCACCTCGGTAACCGCAGGGTGCGTTCAGTCGGTGAACTGCTGCAAAACCAGGTTCGGGTCGGTCTGAACCGCCTGGAGCGGATCATCAAGGAACGGATGACCGTCGGTGAAACCGATTCGCTGACTCCGGCGCAGTTGGTGAATCCCAAACCTCTGGTGGCGGCGATCAAGGAGTTCTTTGGCTCCAGCCAGCTGAGCCAGTTCATGGATCAGACCAACCCCCTGGCTGAGCTGACCCACAAGCGCCGTATCTCGGCCCTGGGACCTGGAGGTCTCACCCGTGAGCGTGCTGGCTTTGCCGTCCGCGATATTCACCCCTCCCACTACGGCCGCCTCTGTCCGATTGAGACGCCGGAAGGTCCCAATGCCGGTCTGATCAACTCCCTGGCGACCCATGCCAGGGTCAACGAATATGGTTTCATCGAAACCCCGTTCTGGAAGGTGGAGAACGGTGTCGTCATCAAGGAAGGTGACCCGATCTATCTGTCCGCGGACCGTGAAGACGAAGTGCGCGTTGCCCCGGGTGACGTGGCCACTGAGGGCGACGGTCGGATCACGGCGGATCTGATTCCTGTGCGCTATCGCCAGGATTTTGAGAAAGTCCCCCCGGAGCAGGTCGACTACGTAGCCCTATCGCCGGTTCAGGTGATCTCCGTGGCAACGTCCCTGATCCCCTTCCTGGAGCACGACGACGCCAACCGGGCCCTGATGGGCTCCAACATGCAGCGTCAGGCTGTGCCGCTGCTGCGCCCCGAGCGTGCTCTGGTGGGCACCGGTCTCGAGACCCAGGTGGCCCGCGACTCCGGCATGGTGCCGATCTCCCGGGTGAATGGCACCGTCACTTATGTGGATGCCAACGCCATCGTTGTTCAGGACGAGGACGGCAATGAGCACACTCACTTCTTGCAGAAGTACCAGCGCTCCAACCAGGACACCTGTCTGAACCAGCGTCCGATCGTCCGATGTGGCGATCCCGTGATCGTCGGCCAGGTGATGGCGGATGGCTCGGCCTGTGAAGGTGGTGAGATCGCCCTCGGACAGAACGTTCTGATCGCTTACATGCCTTGGGAGGGCTACAACTACGAGGACGCGCTGCTGGTCAGCGAACGTCTGGTTACCGACGACCTCTACACCTCGGTGCACATCGAGAAGTACGAGATTGAAGCGCGGCAGACCAAGCTCGGTCCCGAGGAGATCACCCGAGAGATTCCCAACGTCGCTGAGGAAAGCCTCGGCAACCTCGACGAGATGGGCATCATTCGCGTGGGTGCTTTCGTCGAAAGCGGCGACATCCTGGTGGGCAAGGTGACGCCCAAGGGCGAATCCGATCAGCCGCCGGAGGAGAAGCTGCTCCGCGCGATCTTCGGTGAAAAGGCTCGCGATGTTCGCGATAACTCCCTGCGCGTGCCTGGCACAGAGCGCGGCCGCGTTGTGGATGTGCGCATCTACACCCGTGAACAGGGTGATGAGCTGCCTCCTGGCGCCAACATGGTGGTCAGGGTTTATGTGGCTCAGCGCCGCAAGATCCAGGTCGGCGACAAGATGGCCGGTCGCCATGGCAACAAGGGCATCATCAGCCGCATCCTTCCCCGGGAGGACATGCCTTATCTCCCCGACGGGACCCCTGTCGACATCGTGCTCAACCCCTTGGGTGTGCCGAGCCGGATGAATGTCGGTCAGGTGTTTGAGCTGCTGATGGGTTGGGCGGCGTCCAACTTGGACTGCCGTGTACGCATCGTTCCCTTCGATGAGATGTATGGGGCTGAAAAGTCTCAGCAGACTGTGGAGACCTTCCTTAAGGAAGCCGCCAAGCAGCCCGGCAAGGGTTGGGTGTACGACCCCGCAGATCCTGGAAAGCTCCAGCTGCGCGATGGGCGCACGGGTCTGCCCTTCGACCAGCCCGTGGCCGTGGGCTATTCCCACTTCCTCAAGTTGGTCCACCTGGTGGACGACAAGATCCACGCTCGTTCCACCGGCCCCTACTCCTTGGTCACCCAGCAGCCTCTGGGTGGTAAGGCACAGCAAGGCGGCCAGCGTCTGGGTGAGATGGAAGTTTGGGCACTTGAGGCCTATGGCGCCGCCTACACCCTGCAGGAACTGCTCACGGTCAAGTCCGATGACATGCAGGGCCGCAACGAGGCCCTCAATGCAATCGTCAAGGGCAAGCCGATCCCCCGTCCAGGTACGCCGGAATCCTTCAAGGTGCTGATGCGTGAGCTTCAGTCTCTGGGTCTGGACATCGCCGTCTATACCGATGAAGGCAAGGAAGTGGATCTGATGCAGGACGTGAACCCGCGTCGCAGCACCCCCAGCAGGCCCACCTACGAATCCCTCGGCGTCGCGGATTACGACGAGGACTGACGGATCAACGAACGAACCGATTCCCCGCTCCTTCTTCCATAACCGTCAATGACCAACAGCAACCTCCGCACCGAGAACCACTTCGATTACGTCAAGATCACCCTCGCCTCACCCGACCGGGTGATGGAGTGGGGACAGCGCACCCTGCCCAACGGCCAGGTTGTCGGTGAGGTCACCAAGCCGGAGACCATCAACTACCGCACCCTCAAACCCGAGATGGACGGGCTGTTCTGCGAAAAGATCTTTGGCCCTTCTAAAGACTGGGAGTGCCACTGCGGTAAGTACAAGCGGGTGCGTCACCGGGGCATCGTTTGTGAGCGCTGCGGTGTGGAGGTCACTGAGAGCCGCGTGCGTCGTCACCGCATGGGCTTTATCAAGCTGGCGGCTCCTGTCTCCCACGTCTGGTATCTGAAGGGGATTCCCAGCTACGTGGCCATCCTGCTGGACATGCCCCTGCGGGATGTTGAGCAGATCGTCTACTTCAACTGCTATGTGGTGCTGGATCCCGGCGATCACAAGGATCTGAAGTACAAGCAGCTGCTGACCGAAGACGAGTGGCTGGAAATTGAAGACGAGATCTACGCCGAAGACTCCGAGATCGAGAACGAGCCGGTGGTGGGCATCGGTGCCGAGGCTCTCAAGCAACTACTCGAAGATCTCACCCTCGATGAGGTGGCTGAGCAGCTGCGTGAGGAGATCAATGGCAGCAAGGGCCAGAAGCGCGCCAAGTTGATCAAGCGTCTGCGCGTGATCGACAACTTCATCGCTACCAGTGCCCGTCCTGAGTGGATGGTGCTGGATGTGATTCCAGTGATTCCGCCTGACCTGCGCCCGATGGTGCAGCTCGATGGTGGACGCTTTGCTACCAGCGATCTCAACGATCTCTACCGGCGGGTGATTAACCGCAACAACCGCCTGGCTCGGTTGCAGGAAATACTGGCTCCCGAAATCATCGTCCGCAACGAGAAGCGGATGCTGCAGGAGGCCGTCGACGCTCTCATCGACAACGGCCGTCGCGGGCGCACCGTTGTGGGTGCCAACAACCGGCCGCTCAAGTCATTGAGCGACATCATCGAAGGTAAGCAGGGTCGCTTCCGTCAGAACCTGTTGGGTAAGCGGGTCGACTACTCCGGTCGTTCCGTGATCGTGGTCGGTCCCAAGCTCAAGATGCACCAGTGCGGTCTCCCAAAGGAGATGGCGATTGAGCTGTTCCAGCCGTTCGTCATCCACCGCCTGATCCGCCAGAACATCGTCAACAACATCAAGGCGGCCAAAAAGCTGATTCAGCGTGCCGATGATGAAGTGATGCAGGTTTTGCAGGAGGTGATCGACGGTCACCCGATCCTGTTGAACCGGGCTCCAACCCTGCACCGTCTCGGTATTCAGGCCTTCGAACCCAAGTTGGTGGATGGACGTGCCATTCAGCTCCATCCCCTGGTCTGCCCAGCCTTTAACGCTGACTTTGACGGCGACCAGATGGCTGTTCACGTGCCCCTGGCCATCGAGGCTCAGACCGAAGCCCGCATGCTGATGCTGGCCAGCAACAACATCCTTTCGCCTGCAACAGGCGAGCCGATCATCACTCCGTCTCAGGACATGGTGTTGGGCTCTTACTACCTGACGGCGCTTCAGCCCGATGCGACCAAGCCAGAGTTCGGAGACCGCAGCTGCACCTTTGCGGGCCTGGAGGATGTCATCCACGCCTTCGAGGACACTCGCCTGGGTCTTCACGATTGGGTTTGGGTTCGCTTTAACGGCGAGGTCCAAGACGATGACGAGCTGGATGCACCCATCAAGAGCGAATCACTCAGTGACGGCACGCGCATTGAACAGTGGAGCTTCCGCCGCGACCGTTTCGATGAAGACGGTGCCCTGATTAGTCGCTACATCCTCACCACCGTGGGCCGCGTGGTGATGAATCACACGATCATCAACGCGGTAGCCGTCGGCTGAATCAAAACAGACGCCCTTTCCTCCCTTTCCTGATCTGCGCGCAGCCATGACCTCGTCCTCGAAATCCCGCAAGTCCAAATCCAGCAAAGCCTCCAAAGCCTCCAAGGCCGCCAAAGAGGCTCCTGTGAGCGCATCCCGTCCGCTCTCGAAGACCCCGCCCCCGTTCCGCAACCAGGTCATCGACAAGCGGGCCCTTAAACAGCTCGTTGCCTGGTCCTACAAGAACCACGGCACGGCCGTGACCTCGTCCATGGCCGACAACCTCAAGGATCTTGGCTTTAAGTACGCCACCCAAGCTGCCGTCTCGATCTCCGTCGACGACCTGAAGGTGCCCGAGGCGAAGAAGGATCTGCTGGGCCAGGCCGAGGAACAGATCACGGCCACCGAAGAGCGTTACCGCTTGGGTGAAATCACCGAGGTTGAGCGTCACACCAAGGTGATCGACACCTGGACCGAGACCAACGAGCGTCTGGTCGATGCCGTCAAAAAGAACTTTGACGAGAACGCACCGCTCAACTCGGTGTGGATGATGGCCAACTCCGGCGCGCGGGGAAACATGTCCCAGGTGCGTCAGCTGGTGGGCATGCGCGGTCTTATGGCCAACCCGCAGGGCGAAATTATTGACCTTCCGATCCGCACCAACTTCCGTGAGGGTCTGACGGTTACCGAATACGTCATCTCCTCTTACGGTGCCCGTAAGGGTCTGGTGGATACAGCGCTGCGTACCGCTGACTCCGGCTACCTCACCCGTCGATTGGTGGACGTTGCCCAGGATGTGATCGTCCGTGAGGACGACTGCGGAACCACCCGTCACATCGTGGTGGAGGCCGAGGGTGGCAAGTTCCGCAGCCGGCTTGTGGGTCGCCTGACGGCTGCCCAGGTGGTGAACGCGGATGGCGAGGTGCTTGCTGAGCGCGACACCGAAATCGATCCGCCTCTGTCCAAAGCCTTTGAGGCAGCTGGGGTGAACGCGGTGAGTGTGCGCTCGCCGCTCACCTGCGAAGCCAACCGTTCTGTCTGCCGCAAGTGTTACGGCTGGGCACTGGCCCACAACGAACTGGTCGATCTGGGTGAAGCCGTCGGCATCATCGCTGCCCAGTCGATCGGTGAGCCTGGAACCCAGCTCACCATGCGGACCTTCCACACCGGTGGTGTGTCCACGGCTGAAACCGGTGTGGTCCGCTCGAAAGTTGCGGGCACCGTTGAGTTCGGCAGCAAGGCGCGGGTGCGCCCCTACCGCACGCCCCATGGTGTGAACGCCCAACAGGCTGAGGTTGACTTCAATCTCACGATCAAGCCTTCCGGGAAAGGAAAGACGCAGAAGATCGAGATCACCAACGGCTCCCTGCTGTTCGTCGATAACGGTGCCGACATTGATGCCGACGTGACGGTGGCTCAGATCGCTGCTGGTGCGGTCAAGAAGAGTGTTGAGAAGGCCACCAAGGATGTGATCTGCGATCTGGCCGGCCAGGTCCGCTACGAAGAGGCGATTCAGCCCCGCGAAGTCACCGACCGCCAGGGCAACATCACCCTGAAGGCTCAGCGCCTCGGCCGGATGTGGGTGCTTTCGGGCGATGTTTATAACTTGCCGCCCAACGCACAGCCCGTCGTTGGTGGTGAGACCCAAGTCGCCGAGGGTCAGGTACTGGCTGAGGCAAGCCAGCGCAGTGAGTACGGCGGTGAAGTTCGCCTGCGCGATTCCATCGGTGATTCCCGCGAGGTGCAGATCGTCACCACGGCGATGACTCTCAAGGACTTCAAGCTGCTTGAGGAGTCCACCCACTCCGGTGAGATCTGGAACCTCGAGGCCAAGGACGGCACCCGATATCGCCTCAACACCATCCCCGGTAGCAAGATCGGTTCCGGTGAGGTCATTGCCGAACTGGCGGATGATCGCTTCCGCACCGGCACCGGTGGCCTGGTGAAGTTCGCACCCGGTCTGGCGATCAAGAAGGCCCGTTCCGCCAAGAACGGCTACGAAGTCAACAAGGGCGGCACCCTGCTGTGGATCCCCCAGGAAACCCACGAGATCAACAAGGACATCTCCCTGTTGATGATCACCGACGGTCAGTGGATCGAGGCCGGCACCGAGGTTGTCAAAGACATCTTTAGTCAGACCGCCGGCATCGTCACTGTTACCCAGAAGAACGACATCCTGCGCGAAATCATCGTCCGCAGTGGTGAGTTCCACCTCTGCACAGATGCCAAGGCGTTGGAGCGTTTCGAGGGCGATGGCCAGATGGTCAACCCCGGCGAAGACGTCGCCAAAGGGCTGTCCGTTGATGCCATGAAGTATGTGCAGACGGTCGAGACCCCTGAAGGAAAAGGCCTGCTGCTGCGTCCGGTTGAGGAATACACCATCCCCAATGAGGCCCAGCTGCCTGAGCTGTCTCATGTGAAGCAGGCCAATGGCCCTCACCTCGGAATCAAGGCCACCCAGCGTCTGGCCTTCAAGGACAACGAGCTGGTCAAGTCAGTCGAGGGTGTGGAGCTGCTGAAGACGCAGCTGCTTCTGGAGACCTTCGACACCACCCCTCAGATGACGGTGGATGTGGAGAAGGCTCCCGACAAGCGTGCCAAGACCATTTCCCGTCTGCGACTCGTGATCTTGGAGTCGATCCTTGTGCGTCGCGACACCATGTCTGACTCCAGCCACGGTTCGACCCACACCGAGCTGCAGGTTGAGGACGGTATCTCCGTCAAGGCTGGCGATGTTGTTGCCACCACTCAAATCCTTTGCAAACAGGCTGGTCTGGCGCAGTTGCCAGAAGCGACGGAAGCCGACCCGGTGCGTCGGATGATCGTCGAGCGCCCCGAAGACACCACCACCCTCAGCACCTCCGGCAAGCCGGTGGTGAGCGTCGGCCAGCGGATTGTCGACGGCGACCCCCTCGCTGATGGGGAAACTGCCAGCTGCTGCGGTGAGATCGAGGCTGTTTCCGGTAACAGCGTCACTCTGCGTCTGGGACGCCCCTACATGGTGTCGCCGGACTCCGTCCTGCACGTGCGCGATGGCGACCTGGTGCAACGGGGTGATGGTCTGGCCCTGCTGGTGTTTGAGCGGCAGAAGACGGGTGACATCGTTCAGGGTCTGCCCCGAATCGAAGAATTGCTAGAGGCCCGTCGCCCCCGCGAATCCGCGATTCTTTGCAAGAAACCCGGAACCGTTGAGATCAAGCAGGGTGAAGACGACGATTCCCTCGTCGTCAATGTGATCGAATCCGATGACGCCATCGCTGAATATCCGATCCTGCTCGGCCGCAACATCATGGTGAGCGATGGACAGCAGGTCACGGCTGCTGAACTGCTGACGGATGGCCCGATCAACCCGCATGAGCTTCTCGAGTGCTACTTCGAGGATCTGCGCAGCCGCAAGCCTCTGATGGAGGCCGCCCAGGAAGCGATCGCCAACCTGCAGCACCGCCTGGTGACTGAGGTTCAGAACGTTTATAAGTCTCAGGGCGTGTCGATCGACGACAAGCACATCGAAGTGATTGTGCGTCAGATGACCAGCAAGGTGCGGGTGGAGGATGCAGGTGATACCACTCTGTTGCCGGGTGAATTGATCGAACTGCGTCAGGTGGAGGACACCAACCAGGCAATGGCGATCACGGGCGGTGCTCCCGCCGAATTCACGCCGGTTCTGCTGGGTATCACTAAGGCGTCGCTCAACACCGACAGCTTCATCTCCGCCGCCTCCTTCCAGGAGACGACACGGGTGCTGACGGAAGCCGCCATCGAAGGCAAGAGCGACTGGCTGCGCGGTCTCAAGGAGAACGTGATCATCGGTCGCTTGATCCCTGCCGGTACAGGCTTCAGTGGTTTCGAAGAGGAGCTGCAGAAAGAGGCTGGTCCCCACCCCGACATCCTGTCGGAGGACCCCGCTGGTTACCGCCGCATGCAGAACCTGCGTCCCGACTACACCGTTGATATGCCTCCTGCGGCGAGTGCCACTGCTGTTCTGGATGACCCCAGCGATGCCGACCTTGAGGCCACCCGCACCCGCCACAACATCGACCCCTCGGCGAGCAATTTCGCCGCGTTCACCCGTCCGGACGCCGACAATGAGCTGAAGGAAGAGCAGGTGGTTGATGCTGAAGCCGTTGAAGGTCTTCAGGAGGAAGGCCTGCTCTCTGACGAATGAGCTCCGCTCAATTGTTCACCGTCGCAGACCCTTCCATGCTTGAGCCCACTCAGATCCCCACGAGACGCCTGCCCCGGTATGGGTTCCACACCCATACCGAGCGGCTGAACGGACGCTTGGCCATGCTTGGCTTCATCGCCCTGATGGCGGTGGAGATCAAGCTGGGCCATGGTTTGCTGATCTGGTGAGCCAGGCTCTGCTGGGTCGCAGTGCGGCCGAGCTGCAGGACTGGGCGGTTGCTCAGGGGCAGAAACCGTTCCGCGGCCGTCAGCTCCACGAT
Organism: Synechococcus sp. MU1625; assembly: GCF_020514205.1. Lineage (NCBI taxonomy): Bacteria > Bacillati > Cyanobacteriota > Cyanophyceae > Synechococcales > Synechococcaceae > Synechococcus > Synechococcus sp. MU1625. Next base: position 58,812 of record NZ_VTLA01000008.1, on the reverse strand, counting down.
TGGATTTATGCCAAGGGTGCCCGTTCCTTGGCAGACATCACGGTCTTTCCCAAGACCTGGCGTGCCGCGCTGCTCGAGGACGGCATTGATGTCGGTCGCCTGAAGGAAGTGCATCGTTCAGTGGCAACCGATGCCACCACCAAGCTGCTGCTTTCCACAGAAGACGGCGAGACCATCGAAACCGTGGGCATTCCCACCGACCAGCGGCTCACGGTCTGTGTCTCCAGCCAGGTGGGGTGTCCCATGGCCTGCCGCTTCTGTGCCACTGGAAAAGGGGGGCTGCAGCGTTCGCTCCGGACCCACGAAATCGTGGATCAGGTGCTGAGTGTGCGTGAGGCGATGGAACGACGTCCTTCCCACATCGTCTTTATGGGTATGGGTGAGCCTCTTCTGAACAGTGAGGCTGTTCTGGAGTCGATTCGCTGCCTTAATGATGATCTCGGCATCGGCCAACGGCGCATCACCGTCAGCACGGTTGGTGTTCCGAAGACCTTGCCGCAACTTGCGGAACTGGCCATGCAGAGGTTGGGGCGAGCCCAATTCACCCTTGCTGTGAGTCTCCATGCGCCCAACCAGAGGCTGCGCGAGGAGCTCATCCCCACGGCCCATGCCTATCCCTATGAAGCTCTTCTTGATGATTGCCGTCACTATCTGGATGTGACCGGTCGCCGGGTGAGTTTCGAATACATCCTTCTCGGTGAACTCAACGACCAGCCCCACCACGCTGCAGAGCTAGCGGATCGCGTTGGTGGCTTCCAGAGCCATGTGAACCTCATCGCCTACAACCCGATTGAGGAGGAGGAGTTCAAGCGGCCGACGCCGCAGCGGATCGAGGCGTTTCGTCGTGTTCTTGAACGACGTGGTGTCGCCGTCAGCCTTAGGGCCAGCCGCGGGCTTGACCAGAATGCGGCCTGCGGCCAGCTACGGCGTCAGCAGATGACCTCGAGCTCCGCAGAGAGCTGAATGTTGGGATGAACGGTGGGCTGATGGCGTGTTCATCAGCAGACTGCTGCTGAACAGGGTCTTCGAATGACAGCAATCGACTGGCTGCTTCTCGGTGCCTACCTCGCCCTCACCCTGATGCTGGGGTTGTGGCTCTCGCGCCGCAACAGCGGCGAAGAGGATTATTTCGTGGCCGGCCGTCGTCTCAACGGTTGGCTCGCTGGTGCATCGATGGCCGCCACCACCTTCTCCATCGACACGCCGCTGTACGTCGCTGGCCTCGTGGGCGCACGCGGCTTGGCGGGGAACTGGGAGTGGTGGAGTTTTGGTTTGGCCCATGTGGCGATGGCTGTTGTGTTTGCGCCCCTCTGGCGGCGTAGTGGCGTGCTGACCGATGCCGCTTTCACCGAGTTGCGTTATGGCGGTCCGGCGGCGGCATGGCTGCGAGGCATCAAGGCCTTCCTACTGGCCGTGCCGGTCAACTGCATCGGCATCGGTTATGCCTTCCTCGCGCTTCGCAAGGTGGTGGAAGCCCTGGGCCTGGTGTCCGGTCAACCTGCTGCCCTGGGGCTCACAGACACGGTCTGGTTGTTGATGGTCGTGGCCCTGCTCGTGATGAGCTACACCGTTGCCGGTGGCCTTTGGGCTGTTGTGGTCACCGATCTGGTCCAGCTTGTGCTGGCGTTGGCGGGTGCCCTGGCCGTGGCCGTGGCTGCCCTGCATGCAGCAGGCGGAATGACGGCTCTTCTGGAGCAACTGCAGGCCTTGCAGAGGCCTGAGCTGCTGTCTCTGGTGCCTTGGACCTGGGATGAGTCTGGCTTCAGTTGGTTGCAGGGCAGTGGCATCAGCATCCCGATGTTTACGGCCTATATCGCTGTGCAGTGGTGGAGTTTCCGCCGCAGCGATGGGGGGGGTGAGTTCATCCAGCGGATGCTGGCCACCCGTGATGAGCAGCAGGCACGGTTGGCGGGGTGGGTGTTCCTTGTGGTGAATTACCTCGTGCGCAGCTGGCTCTGGATCGTCGTTGCTCTGGCGGCTCTGGTTCTGTTGCCGGCCGGCGCTGATCTGGAGCTGGGCTATCCAGCCCTTGCGGTGCAACTGTTGCCCCCCGTGGCGCTCGGCCTGGTGGTGATCTCGCTGGTGGCAGCGTTTATGAGCACCGTGAGCACATCGGTGAATTGGGGTGCCAGCTACCTCACCCACGACCTGTATCAGCGGTTTGTTCGTCCTTCCGCCACTCCGCGGGAGCTGTTGCTGATCGGGCAACTCACCACTGTTCTGCTGCTTGTTCTGGGCGTGATTACAGCCCTGATCAGCGACAGCATCGGTGCGGTGTTCCGCCTGGTGATCGCCATCGGTTCAGGCCCGGGTGTGGTCCTGGTGCTGCGCTGGTTCTGGTGGCGGGTCAACGCAGCGGCTGAGCTGTCGGCCATGCTTTGCGGCTTTTTTGTGGGTGTGTTCACGTCTGTGGTTCCCCTGGTTCGGATTGAGGATTACGGGGTTCGCATTGCGGTGATCACCGGCCTCTCAGCGATGGTCTGGTTGGCTGTGATGCTGACCACACCTCCGGAATCGGATGCTGTCTTGGAGCAGTTTGTGCGGACGGTTCGCCCTCCGGGACCTGGTTGGGCACGTCTTCGCCAGCGCTTTGGCGTCATGCCCATGGAGTCCCTACCTGCGATGTTGCGTCGCTTCGTTCTCGCTTGCGGTGTGCTGTTCGGCGGCTTGCTCGGGACGGGTGGGTTTCTGTTGCACCAGCAGTGGACTGGCTGGATTGGTCTGTCGGTTCTGATCCTCTCGATCTGGCAACTGCGGCGGCGTGTCGATGCCGTGCCGTCTTGAGCAGAATGGCGCCTTGGTTGCAGTGTTCCGGTGTCGTTTTTTCGTTCCACCCTTCTGCCGGCTCTGATTGTTCTTCTGTTCGTTCTGGCGTTGGTGGCCGTGAGTGCGCGGATCTGGCTCCCCGGTGACATGCTGGCTCCAGCTCCGATGGGTTGAGCCCTGGAATGCCTCCCGTAGCATCGATCCATGACTGACGATCGCAGCCAACAGAAGGACCAGGGGCTCTCCAACCTTTCCGTGGATCCTGAACTTCTGGCGCGCGAGCTGGCGGCCGAAGAGGACGTGGATCCGCTTGATGCGATCCAGCTCGACAACACCGATCAGGACTCCTCCCTGGAGATTGCCAGGGCCTGTGACCAGGCTCTGATCTGGTTGCGGGGCAAACACGGAGAACGTTTGCAGGGTTTGCAAGTGTTTTGCGAATACCGCGACCCCAGGGCGATCGCCTTGCTGCTGCCTCTGCTGCAGAACTCCTGTCCAGTGGAACGGATGAGTGCGGTCTACGCCTTGGGTCGTAATCCATCGCCTCCGGCCGTTGAACCGCTGCTGCAGCTGCTGCAGATGGATGCCAATGCCTACGTCCGTAAGGCCGCGGCTTGGAGTCTGGGCAATTTTCCGGATGCGCCGGTGCTCAATCCGCTCATCCGTGCCTTGCAGACGGATGTCGCTGCTGTTCGCCTGTGGTGTCCAGGCTCGTTAGCTGAGGCCGGCAGCCGTTCACCGGTAAAGGCAGACCCCGCTGCGGGGCAACTGCTTGTAAGCCTGCGCATCGACAGCGAAGCGGTGGTGCGCAGCAACTGCATTTGGGCCTTGGGTCGTTTGATCGATCAGCTGGTGCAACCGCGGCAAGCCGAGATTGTTGAAGCTCTGGTCAGTGCCCTGCTCCACGACGGTGAGATTTCCGTGCGTGATGAGGCCAGAACCGCTCTCGAACAACTGGAGGATCCGCTGGTGCTGGAACGTCTGCAGACGTTGATCAACGACGGATTCATCCTGTAACAGGGCTGTGTAACGAAGAAGGCAACAATCAGCGGTGACCCCCACTAGATTGCTGCGCAAATCACGCCGCTTCGATGCCCCAGAAGACCATTCGTTTCACCATTCGGCCCGACGGTCGTGTGGAAGAGCGGGTCGAGGGGGTTGCTGGTGAGGCGTGCCAGCAGCTCACTGAAGAAGTTGAAGCTGCACTTGGAACGGTTGAACGTCAGGAGTCCACATCCGAAGCGTTTCTGCAGCCTGAAGTCCAGTCCCAGATTCTTCCCGCTCATACGAACTGATGTCGCATTTCAGCACCGTAAAGACCGAACTGCGTCAGCTCGAGCCTCTGGTCAAAGCCCTCGAAGATATGGGCTATGCCCCTGATCAGGGGGAACGCTCCGTGCGTGGTTATCGCGGTCAGACCGTCACGGCCGATCTGGCTATCGCAGTGCAAGAGGGAGGCGACATCGGCTTCCGCTGGAACAGCGCATCTGAGTCCTACGAGCTGGTGACCGATCTAGATCTTTGGAAGCAACAGATTCCTGTGGAACGCTTCCTTTCCAAGCTCACCCAGCGCTACGCCTTGAACTCTGTTTTGGCAGCCACCTCAAAAGAAGGTTTTCAGGTCGCAGAACAGATCCAGGCACAGGATGGTTCGATTGAACTCGTGGTGACCCGCTGGGACGCTTGAAACCTGGCTGATCCTTCTTCTTACGCCTTTTCAGCCCCCGCTCGGCCGCAGGAGCAACCAACAGGGCGTGAGCCCTTGCTCGGCGGAGATATGCGAGACCAGGCCGTCTGGGTTGACGAGGCCGTCTGCATTGGCTGTCGCTATTGCGCCCACGTGGCTTCCAACACTTTTGTTGTTGAGCCGCATCTAGGACGCTCCAGAGCGATCCGTCAGGACGGTGACTCCACCGAATGCATCCAGGAGGCCATCGATACCTGTCCCGTTGATTGCATTCACTGGGTTGCCTTCGAGTCGCTTGAAACGCTGAAGCAGAACCTGATTCGCCAGAATCTTCAACCTCGTCCTCAGGGTTGATGGCGCTGCCCACCCGTCGATTCGGCCGCACGGAGCTCGAGATTCCCCTGTTGTCTCTGGGTGGAATGCGGTTTCAGCAGAGCTGGACCGACCTTCCCCCAGACGAAATCACTCCCGCCTCCCAGACCCAGGTCGAAACGACCCTGAAGCGAGCGGTGGATCTGGGCTTTCATCACGTTGAAACGGCGCGGCACTACGGCAGTTCCGAGCGTCAGCTTGGTTGGGCCCTGCCGCTTACGCCCGACCCTTCACGTCTGCTTCAGAGCAAAGTGCCACCCCGGCCAGATCCCGCCGCGTTTGAAGCGGAACTGGAGCTCAGCTTTGAGCGGCTGGGTTGTGATCGCCTGGATCTGCTGGCCATCCATGGCATCAACTTGCCGGAGCATCTCGACCAGACCCTTCAGCCTGGGGGATGCATGGAGGTGGTGCGCCGCTGGCAGGCGGATGGACGGATCGGCTATGTGGGCTTTTCAACCCATGGACCCACGGCGTTGATCGCTGATGCCTGCGCCTCAGGTGCCTTCGACTATGTGAACCTGCATTGGTATTACATCCGTCAGGACAACGGTCCAGCCCTGGATGCTGCCCGCCGTCAGGACATGGGGGTGTTCATCATCAGTCCCACGGACAAAGGCGGCCATCTGCACACGCCGTCCCAACGGCTATTGGAGCTGTGTGCTCCACTGCATCCCATCGTGTTCAACGATCTGTTCTGTTTGCAGGATCCGCGGGTGCACACCATCAGTGTCGGAGCCGCACGGCCAGAGGATCTTGACCTTCACCTGGAGGCGCTGGAATTGCTGCCGGATGCGACGGCTTTGATTGCCCCGGTGGACCAGCGGCTGCGGCGTGCGGCCGATGACGCGCTGGGTCGTGACTGGATGACCACCTGGTTCGTCGGGCTGCCGCCTTGGCATGCGACGCCGGGGGACATCAATTTGCCGGTGTTGCTTTGGCTGTACAACCTGCTTGAAGCCTGGGATCTCGAGAGTTATGCCAAGGCCCGTTATCGGCTGCTGGGCTCGGGAGGGCACTGGTTCGCCGGTGCCAACGCCGATGCCTTTGATGGGGAGGTCAGTGCGCAGGAGTTACAAACCGTTCTGCAGGCGAGTCCGTGGCGTGAGCGCATCCCCGACATCCTGCTCAGCCTCAAGGACCGGCTCAAAGGGGCATCCCAGATGCGACTGTCGAGCGTCTGAACGGTCGACTTACGTCCCAAGGGGTTCACGGCTCGGCGTTCCCACGGCCCTCGGGTAGCTGCGGGGGCAGGGTCCGTTCGGTTGCACCCGCAACAGATGGCGTGTGCCGCGATCGTTGGGGAGCTGCCGGTGCTGAACCTCCACCAGACGGGCCTGAAGCAGGCGCAGGGTCTTGTTGAACGGCACGGCATCGGTGTCATTCCACTGGCCGCGATAGAGCAAGGCCTGCCCGTCCGTGTTCAGCAGGGGCACGAGGTATTCGGCCACCACAGGGGCTGCCGCCACGGCCCGGGCCACGGCTCGATCGAAACTGCCGCGGAACGCGCCGTCGCGACCGGTGGTCTCGATCCGCTCGGTGCGGACGCGCACTCGATCAGCCAGCCCCAGGGTGTTGGCCATGGCTTCAACGGCGGCTGTCTTGCGCCCAACTGAATCCAGAAGGGTCACCCGTGCCTTGGGCAGGGCAATGGCGATGGCCAGCCCGGGGAATCCACCCCCGGTGCCCACATCAATCCAGTGCAACGGCTGTTCCGGTGATTGCAGTTCTCCCGTTAGCGGCCAGAGGCTGTCAAAGACCTGACCCACCCAGAAATCATCACCATCAACCAGGCGCGTGAGGTTGACCTTTTGATTCCAGCTCTGTAGCTGGCCCTGAAGGGCGACCAGCTGGTCGCGCTGCGCTTGCGATGGCAGCCATCCCAGTGCGTCCCAGTACGCCGGTTCAGGCGCGGTGGCGGCCATGGCTGGAGCAACAACTCTTCTTAGGATGAAGGACCGGCCGTCCCCTGTGTCCGAAGCCCGCCTCAGCCATCACGAACGGCTTGGCGTGCGCCCAGGGGTCGACGCTGAAACCCTGCGTCAGGCCTTTCGACGTCAATCCAAGGCCCTGCATCCCGACACGACGCAACTTCCGCCAGATCAGGCCAGCATTGCGTTCCAGCAGCTCAAGGAGTCCTACGACGCGTTGCTGCGCCAGAGTCAATCAACCCTCAACCTGGACTCATCAGCAGTGCCAACGGCACCGCCTCTGGAGAACCAACCCCGTCCCGATGCCTGGCAGGGCATCGGTCAACGTCGACCTCTGTCTGGCGGTGAATGGTTTTCCTTGTTGTTGTTGAGCATTGCGCTGTTGCTCAGCCTGGTGCTGGGGTTGGGGGTAGCTCTTGCGCAGGGGCGCGACTGGCAGGTGTCACCCAGCTGGTTGGCGGATGAGCAGACTCAAAGAACAACCGTGCGTTCGCTGACTGATGGCCGCCCTGCCCCCGGAGAGCACCCCGCTGAATCAGCACTCTCTCCGGGCGCTTGAGGCCTGGCTTCAGCAGATGGGTGCGATTCGCATGGATGACAACCCCTGCCAGTGGATGCTTGAGCGTTCTGAATGGAGGGCCCTGCTGCTGCTTGAGCGGGAAGATCTCAAAGTGATTTGGCACCCCGGTTCGCTGGAAGCGATGGTGCAGTGTTCTCTGCCTTACGGCCTCTCCCGAGCCGATGTCGAAGCGGCGATTCAGGCGGGTCCTTGAGGCCAAAAGAGCTCAGAGCTGATCAAGGGCCATCGCGATCACCGCGTAGCACCGTTCCAGCTGGGCATCACTGATGCAGAGCGGTGGCAGCAGATAGACCACCTGGCCCAGGGGTCTCAGGAAGACTCCGTTTTCCATGGCCAGTCGCTTCAATTTCGGACCCGCCGGGTTGAGGTAGCCGGAGGTCCCATCCACGACAAGATCGAAGCCGGCGACAGTCCCCGTCAATCGAGGGCGCTGCACCCGCGGATGCCGTGCCAGCTGCTCTAGGTGCGGTCGATGCCGTTCTTCGAACTGTTGAAATGCAGCGGGGTTGCGCTCCAGCAGGTCGAGGCTGGCGTTGGCCGCGGCGCATCCCAGTGGATTGGCGGTGAAGCTGTGGCCGTGCCAGAGGGTCAAGCAGGGGTCTTCACCGACGAAGGCTTCGAACACCTCTTCACTGGCCATGGTGACGCCCATCGGCAGGCATCCACCCGTCAACCCTTTGGAAAGGGCCATCAGATCTGGCCGGATGCCCGCCCGCCGGCTGGCGAACCAGTCGCCACAGCGTCCGAAGCCGGTCAGCACTTCGTCGGCAATCAGCAGCGATCCTGCCTGGCGGGTTCGTGCTTCCACCTGCCGCAGAAATTCAGGCCGCACCATGGCCATTCCGCCGGCTCCCTGAAGCAGAGGCTCGAGAATCACTGCCGCTGTCGGCGTCTCCAGCACGCGTTCGAGCACCTCCAGCGCCGCCGATTCCTTGGCCTCCACGTCGTCGTCGTCCCACCAGGTGGCTGGCCAGGGAACACGGGCGACGGGAAAGAGCTTGTCTTCGAAGGGCGCGCTGAACAGGTTGCGTTCACCAACGGCCATCGCTCCGAAGGTGTCTCCGTGGTATGCCCCGTCGAAGGCGACGATCTGATGGCGAGGTTGTCCTCGGTTGGCCCACCACTGGCAAGCGATCTTGAGGGCCACTTCCACCGCGGTTGACCCGTTGTCGGAAAAAAACAGGCGTTGCAGACCGCAGATTCCGCTCAGTCGCACCGCTAGTTGCTCCGCGGGCTCGTGGGTGAAGTCGGCAAAGATTACCTGCTCGAGGCAGGCGGCCTGATCGGCGATCGCTTTGGCCAACACCGGATGGGCATGGCCATGCAGGGTGACCCACCAGCTGCTGATGGCATCGATCAGGGGCTCTCCTTCCTCGCGGATCAGCAGGGCACCGTCCCCAGAGACCACCCGTTGAGAGCTGGCTGCTTTAGCCATCTGCGTGAAGGGGGGCCAAAGATTTGGATGTCGTGTTTGCCCCATGGCAGCAACTGCAGCTTTTGCCATATTGGATCTGGAGCTGTTACTGATGCCCTGGATGGCTGCCACTCGCACCCGTCGTCAGTCCAAGCGTTTTGCCGTCCCAAGCAGGCCTGAGGGGTCTGCAGTGCGTCGCCCTATGACGCGACGCCTTGTCCTTCCGGAGGGCGACTGGCAATCGATCCGCAGTGATCTTGAGCTGCGGGGCTGGTCGTCTTCCCAGCTGGAGGTCATTCAGGCGGAACTCCGTCAGGGCTGGCCCCTGCGGATCGCAGTACGCCATGCAGCGATGCGGTTAGGTACCTGCCCCACGGGTTCAAAATCCCTGGGCTGATCCCTCAACGGCAAACGTCACTGTTCTTTTCTGCCTCTGTGGCGATGGCGCTGCAGTTCACCCAGCGCACGAGCTGCACTTCGATATCGGTGAACAGCACCAGAATGCCCACGCACAGTGCTGAAACAGCCAGAGACGCCAGGGTTTGACGTGAAGTCACAGGGAAGTTTGGTTCAGCACCTGATGAAATTTAGTGCTGAGATCCTGCTCATGCCAAAGCCGCTCCAGAACTGTTGCTGAGAGTGAGGCTTGCGGTGGGAGTTGCGCTAGCACCGGAACATCACCGAACTGTTCGAGGGTGCCGGGGTTGTCCTGATGCAGAGGGCCGTTCAGGATCAGTCCCAGCACCTTGAGATTGCGTTTTCGCAATGCTTCCAGGCTGAGCAGGGTGTGATTAAGGGTTCCAAGCCCACTCCGGGCGACCAGCACGATCGGCAACTGCCACTGCACCAGTTGATCGATCTGGAGCCAGCTGCGGGTGAGGGGGACCATCAGACCTCCAGCTGTCTCCACCACCAGGGCCCCCCGATGGTTAGGAATCTGGAGTTGGGCCGGGTCGAGAACAGTTGCGTCCAGTTCGGCGGCCCAGTGGGGGGAGACCGGCTCTTGGAAGGCATAGGCCTCGGGCAGCATTCGTTCCGGAGGGAGGTCCAAGAGCTGGCGCACCCGTTCCCGGTCACCACCGCCTTCAAGACCGCTCTGTACCGGTTTCCAGTAGCTGGCTTCAAGTCCCTGCACCAGCCATGCACTCACCACGGTTTTGCCCACGTCCGTGTCCGTTCCGCAAACCACCAGTCGACTGAAGCTGCTGCTCATCGCTTCACCATCAGGATCAACATCTTCCAGGTCAGGGCGAACCGTGGCGACTGATCGGATTGGGGCCAAGCCCGGAAGACGGCCTTCCACTGACCTGGGGACAGTTGACCAGCGTTGGTTACCGAAGCGCCAACGTTGCTCATGGGCCGCAGCAGCTTCAGCGGATTGGCGGCGTGCTGGGTGAAGCTCAGGCACTGTTCCAGTTGCACCACGCCATCGGGGAGGGCCGCCATCAGTTGATCCCGCACTGGCATGGTCAAGGCGGTGCAGTTCTGACTGGCCTTTTGGGCGGCCTGCTGCCATTGCGGAAAACTGCCATCAATCGGCACCGCTAGGGCCAGCCAGCCTTGGTCCGCTAGTGCATCCACCCAGGTGCGAAGTTGCTGCGCCGGATCCGGCAACCAATGAAGAACAAAGCTGGAGGCCAGCAGTTGAGGTGGCACTGGCAAGTCCGGCAGTCCGCTGCTCAGGTCATGCCGCAGGATCTGCACCCCTCTGGGATGGCTTCTCAGCATGGCGGCACTCCCATCGATGCGCATCACCTCCTGCCCGGGGTGAGAGGCCTCCAGGGCCGCGGCGAGATGACCGGTACCGCTGCCTAGATCAGCCCAAAGGCCGCGCGGGATCGCGCAGCGTCGGCTGAGTTGTGCGAGACGCCAGGCCATTGCCCGTTGCAGCAGGGCATCGGTTGCGTAGGTCGGTGCTGCGCGACTGAATCGCTCCAGAACTTGGTCGGAGCGAATCACAGGCCCTCCAGCCATCGCTGTACCACCAAGAAGACCCTTGGCGTGATCAGCGCGTGACCCCAAGTCGGGTCGCGATGGAGGCTCAGCGGTTGATGCTCCAGCGCATCGATGAGCTGTTGCGCTGACTCTGCAGGCACGACTGCATCCCGTTCGCCCTGCACCACCAGAACAGGAACGGTGTCTGGCCACCCCGTCGGCAGAGTCCGGCAGTGCGCCAGCAGGTCCAGATCCTGCTGGAGACGCTGGCGCCCCAGGGTCGTCAGGCCCTGCAGCAGGGGGTTGGGGGGCAGGGCGCTGAGGGCATGAGGTGAAGCTGCTTTGTCGAGGAAGCGTTCCAGCATCGGCAGTTCCTGGTCAGTGCCCAGGGCTGCCTGCATTCCCTGTAGAGCGGCCCCGATAGAGCGCCCTGCTCGCCCATCCGGCACAAATCTGGTGAAGCTGCCAAGCAGCACCACTGCCGATGCATTCTCCAGGACGGATGCTGGCAGCAGATGGAGCCCCAGGGAGTGGGCGATCAGCACGTTTCGTTCCGGGCCTGTTCGTTCCGCGCCGTTTCGTTTTGGGACGTTTCGTTTTGGGAAGGTGGTCCATGCCGGTGGAATGGGCTTCTCACTGCCATAGCCCCGTTCGGCGATGTTCCAGGTGGCCCCCCCTTGCTCGAATTGCTTTCGCCAGTGGGACCAAGCGCCGGCGTGGCCTGCCCAACCATGCATTGCCAGGATCTGCATCATCGAGCGCAGAGGGCTGCGAGCAGTTGCTCCAATGTGCCCTCCGGCAGGTCCCGCCGCAGCACCAGGCGCAACCGGGAGGTGCCCTCAGGCACTGTGGGTGGTCGGATCGCGACCGAAAGCAGACCGGCCTGCTCCAGCTCTTGCTGAAGGTCGAGAGCGTCTTGGTCCCCACCGACCAGCAAGGGGAGAACTGGTCCGCTCCCTGGGGGGCGCGGCCAGCCCTGGTTCATGAGTGCTGTTCTCCAAAATTCAGAGCGTTGGCACAGCTCGGATCCCCAGGTCGGGTTGGACTGGATCAAGTTCAGGGCGGCTTGGGCCCCAGCCACCAGCGGTGGCGCCAGGGCCGTGGTGTAACGGAAGGCGCCACTGGTCTGAAGCAGCCGTTCCATCGTGGTGTGATCCCCTGCGAGAAAGGCGCCTCCGCTGCCGAAAGCTTTCCCAAAGGTGCCGCTGACCAAAGCCACTGGCTGTCGGAGTCCATGGCAAAGCCCGCGGCCTTCTGGACCCAGCACGCCTAGGCCATGGGCTTCGTCGACCAGCAGATGTGCACCGTGGTGGGCACACAGGTCGGCCATGCCTTTCAGGTCGGGACTGGTGCCTTCCATGCTGAACAGGCTTTCGGTCACCACCAGAGGTGTTGTCGTTGCGTGCTTCAGCCGCTGCAGACGCTGGTCGAGATCCTGAAGATCGTTGTGGGCAAATCGTTGCAGCCGTGCCCCACTCGTGCGGATGCCTGCCAGCAGCGAGTGGTGAATCAGCCGGTCCACCAACACGGTGGTGTGCCGTTCACTAAGGGCTGTTACGGCGGCGATATTGGCTTGAAATCCACTGGGGAATAGCAGCACCCGATTCCGATCCAACCAAGTAGCGAGAGCCGACTCCAGCTCCAGATGACGTGGTCGGGTGCCGGTGATGAGTCGAGAGCCACCGGCCCCGACCCCATCGGAGGCCATGGCTTCCATCGCCGCCGCGACGACAGTGGGATGCCGGCTGAGGCCGAGGTAGTCGTTGCTGGCCAGATCGAGAAGTTGGCGCGTTCCAGACGGATCTCGCAGTTGCCAGGGTTCCTGGCCGGAGTCCCAGCTCCGCAGGCGACGGCGGCGCGCCGGGTGAATGGGAGAAGCCTGGTCCCGCATCACAACAGTTTGGAACCCGCCCTGATCAAGGATGGCCGCAGTCCTCTGATCGTCATGACCTGGGAGCGATTTACTCTGCTTTTTCCGCTTTGGACGTTGCTGGGAGCTGTTCTGGCCCTGGTGCATCCACCCCTCTTTGTCTGGTTCAGGGGGCCACTGATTGCCCTTGGACTGGGCGTGATCATGTTGGGCATGGGTGTGGGGCTGACGCCGGCAGACTTCCTGCGCGTTGGTCGCAGGCCGCGCGCCATGCTGCTCGGGGTGCTGGCGCAGTTCCTGGTGATGCCGGCCCTCGCAGCAGCCATTGCGGCGGCCCTGCACCTGCCCGCACCTCTGGCAGTGGGTTTGATTCTTGTCGGCTGTTGCCCGGGGGGGACCGCCAGCAATGTGGTGGCACTGATCGGCCGCGGTGATGTGGCGCTTTCAGTGGTCATGACAACCATCAGCACCCTGGCTGCTGTTGTGCTGACTCCACGTCTCACGCAGGTTCTCGCCAGTCAGTACGTGCCGGTGGATGGTTGGGCTCTGTTCTTGACTGTGCTTCAGGTGGTGCTGCTGCCCGTCACCGTCGGGGTCGTGCTCAAGCGTGGTCTTCCCGGTGTGGCCCAGCGGATTGAGCCGGTGATGCCCCCTCTGGCAGTGATGTCCATCGTGATGATCGTCTCCAGCATCGTCGGCAGTCAGACAGCGGTGCTGCGTCAACAGGGCCCCGTGTTGATCCTGGCTTGCCTCCTATTGCATGGCGGCGGGTTTTTGCTGGGTTGGCTGATTCCGCGGCTGATGGGCCAAACCGTGCAGGCCCAGCGCACCATCAGCATTGAGGTGGGGATGCAGAACTCGGGATTGGCAGTCGTGCTCGCTCGAAGTGGAGGGTTCGCTAGTCCCCTCACGGCGTTACCGGGTGCCATTTCCGCTGTCATTCACTGTTTGATCGGCAGCGCTCTTGCCGCCCTCTGGAGGCGGCGGCCAACTCCTTCGCTTCGTCAGTCGTCTTAAGTCAAGCCCCCACCGTGGAGTTCGAACAGCAGACGGGCGGCGAGCCCGCGGGAGATGCGTCGTGCCACGAGCAGATCACAGATCCAGGTGAACAGCGGTGGGGCATCGGTGCTGGAGGCCAGGCGCTGTTCGAGGGCCTTCAGCTCCTTGACGTCGCGGCAGCCCCGCAGTGCATCAATCAGGGTGTCTTCAGCCGGCCGCGGCTTGGTGAGCTGGGTGGTGGTCACAGCAGGGTGCTTTTCATTCCCTCTGTCATGGCACCGGCGGTGTGCCTCTGTCACCCTTTTGAAGCTGGGTTTCATGGCACAAAAAAAGCCCCGGTGGGCTCACCAAGGCTCGAAGCATTCTCCCTATTATTTTCACGGTCTAGGTCGCTTCCGTCAAAGGATGTCGGCACATCTAATTGATGGCATTGGCCTGGCTTATCGCTTAGTTGAAGGGAAGGCTCAGCAGGCCTCCTTAGGATTGTTCGATGAACCAATCGACACCGGCCACGCCTTCATCAGAGCCCGATGTCGATCGCAGTGCAGCACTGAATCCCTCCGAAATCTTTCCATTCCCGCTGGATGATTTCCAGCTTGAGGCCATGGATGCCCTCAATCAGGGGCACTCGGTTGTGGTGAGTGCCCCCACAGGATCTGGCAAGACGCTGATCGGGGAATACGCCATCCATCGCGCCCTGGCCCACGGCCAGAAGGTCTTTTACACCACACCACTGAAGGCCCTGTCCAATCAGAAATTGAGAGATTTCCGTGCTCAGTTCGGCGTTGAGAACGTGGGGCTGATGACCGGTGACCTCAGCATGAATCGCGAGGCATCCATCGTGGTGATGACCACGGAGATCTTCCGCAACATGCTCTACGCCGAGGCGGATGAGCACGATGATCCCCTGGCTGATGTGGAAGCTGTGGTGCTGGATGAGTGCCACTACATGAATGACTCCCAGCGCGGCACGGTCTGGGAGGAGTCGATCATTCACTGCCCCCCGCCGGTGCAACTCGTGGCGCTTTCCGCCACGGTGGCGAATGCAGGCCAGCTGACCGACTGGATCGACAAGGTTCATGGTCCGACCACCTTGGTGATGAGTGATCACCGACCGGTTCCTCTTCAGTTCAGTTTCTGCAGCGCCAAGGGTTTGCACCCATTGCTGAATGATGCTGGAACCGGACTGCATCCCAACTGCAAGGTCTGGCGCGCGCCCAAGGGGCAAAAGCGCAAGGGACGCTCCCAGAGACCGCCTCAACCGGAACCACCACCAATCAGTTTTGTTGTGGCCCAGATGGCCGAGCGGCAGATGCTCCCGGCGATCTATTTCATCTTCAGTCGACGTGGATGTGACAAGGCGGTTCGGGATCTTGGTGTGCAGTGTCTGGTCACCAAGGAGGAGCAGGCGCGGATCAAGGCTCGCTTGACGGCCTACAGCGACGACAACTCTGAGGCTGTCCGAGATGGAATCCATGCCGATGCCCTGTTACGGGGCATCGCGGCACACCACGCCGGTGTTCTTCCCGCCTGGAAGGAGTTGATTGAGGAGCTGTTTCAGCAAGGGCTGGTGAAAGTGGTCTTCGCGACGGAGACCTTGGCCGCAGGCATCAACATGCCCGCCCGCAGCACGGTGATCGCTGCGATGTCCAAGCGAACCGAACGCGGGCATCGCCCACTGATGGGCAGTGAGTTTCTGCAGATGGCCGGTCGTGCCGGACGGCGTGGTCTCGATTCCCAGGGTTACGTCGTGACGGTTCAGAGCCGCTTTGAGGGCGTGCGTGAGGCCGGACAACTCGCGACGAGTCCTGCCGACCCTTTGGTGAGCCAGTTCACCCCCAGCTACGGGATGGTTCTCAACCTGCTGCAGCGCCATGACCTGGCCAAGGCCAGGGAGCTGGTGGAACGCAGTTTTGGCCGCTACCTGGCGGGGCTCGACCTCGTGGAGGACGAAGACAATCTCTCGCAACTGCGGCTGCAACTCAGCCAGCTTGAGGGAGTTGCTGGCGATATCCCCTGGGAAGACTTCGAGGACTACGAGAAAATGCGTGGGCGGCTCCGTGAAGAGCGGCGCTTGCTTCGCATTCTCCAGCAACAGGCTGAGGAAACGTTGGCCAACGAGCTGACGATGGCCCTTCAGTTCGCCAGCACCGGCACCTTGGTCAGCTTGAAGTCGCCACAGCTACGAGGGCGCGTCGCACCAGCGGTGATTGTCGAGAAGGTGAAGGGTCCGGGTCAGTTTCCGCTGCTGCTCTGTCTGACCGATGACAACGTCTGGATCCTGCTTCCCTGTCAGGCCGTGGTGAGCATCCATGCAGAGCTCAGTTGTCTTCAGGTGGATGGGCTGGCGTTACCAGAGTTGACCCGCTCGGGAGAGTTGCGTCATGGCGATCAGGCCAGTGGTGGTTTGGCCTTGGCGGTAGCCCATATGGCCCGGCGCCACGACATGACCACCCCGCAATACGACTTGGCCGGGGAAGTGTTGACTCAAGCCCGGCTGGTCCGAGATCTCGAACAGGAGCAGGAGCAGCATCCGGCCCATCGCTGGGGGGATCGCAAGCAGCTCAAGAAGCACCGCCGCCGCATGGAGGATCTGGAACTCGAGATCGCTGAACGTCAGCGGGTGCTGCATCAACGGGCCAACCGTCACTGGGAGACCTTCCTGGCCTTGATGGACATCCTTCAACAGTTTGGATGTCTCGACGAGCTGGATCCCACGGAGATTGGCCGCACCGTTGCCGCGTTGCGGGGCGACAACGAGCTGTGGCTGGGGCTGGCTCTGATGAGTGGTCATCTCGATGACCTCTCACCCCCTGACCTGGCGGCGGTGTTTGAGGCGATCAGCACGGAGGTCAATCGCCCTGACCTTTGGAGTGGCTTTCCGCCGCCTGCTGCGGCAGAGGAGGCCCTTCAGGATTTATCTGGCTTACGTCGCGAGCTGCTGAGGGCCCAGGAACGCGCAGGAGTGGTGGTGCCAGCTTGGTGGGAACCCGAGTTGATGGGCTTGGTGGATGCCTGGGCCAGGGGAACAACCTGGAGCGATTTGATTGCCAATACGTCGTTAGACGAGGGCGATGTGGTGCGCATCATGCGCCGCACCGTGGATCTGCTTGCCCAGGTTCCCTATTGCGAGGCCATCAGCGAGCAGCTACGCAGCCATGCCCGGCAGGCCCTGAAAGCCATCAATCGCTTCCCGGTGGCCGAGGCTGAGGATCTGGTGCCATCCTCCGCTGCTCTCAACCCGGCAACAGAGCGGGCGGCCTGAGCTCAGGCGTCAGGAGCGGCCATGGCGCTGGGATCCACCTGTTGATCGAAGTCCGCTTCCGTGATGTGACCGAGCTCCAGGGCCGCCTGTTTCAGCGTCAGCCCTTGATGGTGGGCATGTTGAGCGATAGCGCTTGCCTTCTCATAACCGATGCTGGGGGTCAAAGCGGTGACCAGCATCAAGGAGCGATCGACGAACCTTTGAATCTGCTCCAGATCCGGCTCCAATCCCTCCACCAGGTTCTGGCGGAAGCTGGTGATGGCGTCCTTGAGCATCCGAATCGACTGCAATAGGTTGAAGCCGATCAAGGGTTTGTAGACATTCATCTGCAGATGGCCACCGGCGCCGGCGGCCGCTACGGCGCCGTCGAGTCCGATCACCTGGGTGCAGACCATCGCCATGGCCTCGCATTGGGTGGGATTGATTTTTCCCGGCATGATCGAACTGCCCGGTTCATTGGCGGGGAGCTGCAGCTCGCCCAGACCGGCCCTGGGGCCGCATCCGAGCAGACGGATGTCGTTAGCGATGCGCAATAGGGCCACGGATAGAAGGCGAAGCTGCCCCATCGCATGCACGAGGGCGTCATGGCCGGCCATGACCGCGAACAGATTTTCCGCAGGACGGAGATCAACGCCAGCGACCCGGCTTAGCTCGTCCGCGACGGCATGGCGGAAGCCCGGGGGGGTGTTTAACCCCGTGCCAACCGCTGTGCCCCCAAGGGGGAGGTCGCCAAGGCTGACCAGGCAGTCCTCAATCCAGCCCTGGGATTGTTTGAGTTGATCCCGCCATGCGGCGACTTCATCGCCAAGGCGCAGGGGCACCGCATCCTGCAGGTGGGTGCGGCCGATCTTGACGATCGGCATCCAGGCCTGGGCTTTGGCATCGAAGGCATGCACCAGGGCATCGAGTGCTGGCAGCAGCCCATCTTTCAGCTGCTTGGCCGCGGCGACATGGATGGCCGCGGGAAACACATCATTGGTGGATTGCGATCGATTGACGTGGTCATTGGGATGCACCGGGCAGTGACTGCCGAGGGCGGTGCCTGACGCCTTGGACGCCAGATTGCTGATGACCTCGTTGATGTTCATGTTCGTCTGGGTCCCACTTCCGGTCTGCCAGACCCGAAGTGGGAACTGATCGTTGTGCTGGCCGGCGGCAATGGCATCGGCCGCCGTGCAGATCAGCTCTACCTGTTGAAGGCTCAGAAGCTCATGCTGGCCGTTCACCGTGGCGCAGGAGCGCTTGATCCAGGCCAGTGCCTGGATGATTTCGAGGGGGATTCGTTCATTGCTGATGGCGAAGTTCTGAAGCGACCGCTGGGTCTGGGCCCCCCAGAGCGCCTCAGATGCCACCTCAATGCCACCCAGGCTGTCGGTTTCAATCCTGAACGGCTGCGTCATCGGGGCCTCGGCGCGATCGAGCGTTGAATCGATCATCCGTGATCACCTTCCGTCAGACGTGCCATCGTTCCGCATCAACCGTTTCCTTGTTGTCCGGTGCAGGTTCACCGTTCCCATGGCATCGCTCTTCCGTTGCCCGATGCATCCCTGGCGCAGCTGCAGGGATACCTCTCGCAGCCTGGCCGTCCGATGAAAGCACTGTTGAATCGCAAAAGAGTGGAGCGGCTGCGGAACGGCCGTTTCCTCTATGCGTCTCGTCCCTATCAGCTGCTGAATTTCCAGCTGCAGCCGGAGGTGATATTTCGCTCTAGTTGGGATGGTGATCGACTCACCATCGAGTTTGAACATTGCACGATTCATGGACTCGGTCGGTTGCAGGATCTGGTTCAGTTCCAGTGCCAGGCATGGATCCGTCCAAAGCCGGAATGCCTGATGGCGAAGGCTGATCTCAGTCTTGAGCTCTCACCGAGTGGAGCAGCGGCACTTTTGCCGCAGCCGCTGATGCGACGCACTGGGTATCTCGCTCTGGATTTGGTAGCGGATCGCTTGGAGAAGCGTTGTCGCACCGGACTGATGAAAGGTGCTCTTGATTGGGTTGCAAGCCACTCCTGAAGCTGCTTCATTTCACGGTGGTATCGTCACGTCCTTGGGACGTTCTTGGCTGTTGTGGTGGTGGATGCGACGGGTTTAGCCACGCCGGTGTTGACGTTCCGGAATCTTTCACTTCGCTGCGATAAATCAAACCCTCAAATTTCGTTTGAGACTCCTTGGGATTGGGAGCTGCTGCAAGCAAAAAGGATTGCTGTGATTACAAATAGTTCATTTTTGCGATACCAGTTAAGTTCTGTTATTGCTGGCTTTGTTCCTCCAGTGTTCGGTGAAATAGTGTGTGATGGGGTAATTGGCTGGCCTGTCGGCGGCGAAGGCGGCTTGGACAGCAAGTTACGCATCTCTCACGCTCTCAGCTTTCTCTCCACTGTCTATAGCGACTGTCTTGAAAAATCTCGCGTTGGTTTGGATGAGTTCTGGGGCCTGCTGTCAGAAAAGGAGATATACCCCAGCGTCATTATTAAAGAGCTTTCAAAAGAGCAAAAAGACTTTTTCTTCCTAGCATTGTCCGTTCTTTTTTCATTTGACTGCTATTTATTTTCTAGCACAAGGTTTTTAATGTCTAGGCCTGCGAAGCCGCTTCGATCACTCTTGTTGAGGCAGCTTGAGGGCAAGACTCTTTTAGCGACTTCCACCAACAGCCGCTTTCGACGCGATTTTTGTAACGAGGGCCTTGTGTTGGGCTCCTTGGGTCAGATTCTGTTTTCAGGTGGACTTTCAGAGTCGATTCAGTGGGCCGATCAAAATCTTGAAGCGTTTGATCTGTCAGAATCAGAAGATGATCAACTTGAGCTGGGTCAAAATCTTCTTAATTTGGAATCTACTGATGATGGTTTTGATGATGATGGTTTCGGTTGAGGGGCTCTTGAAGTCATGATTTTTTTGCGAAAGCTTTTCAATTCAATTTGGCGTCAGATTGCAATTGTTTTGGCGATAGCCACCTATGAGAATAATAGAAAATCGACCGGAACTTCGATTGGTGCCTGGGAGAGCATTGTGACTCCGTTGCAGATCATGTTGTTCTATATTGTTATGCGCGTAGGTTTTGCTTTTTTGAGGGGTACTAATAGGTATGCTGCGGGTGGTTCAACGGACATGTACTTCAATATTGTTGTTTTTATCGCTTCCGGATTTACTCTTGCTTTTTTGTTTAGGCAAGGGGCGATTAAGGCGCTTTCTGGCTTGAAGCTAAGGGCTCCTCTTTATTATAAAAGAATCCAGCCATTGGATATTCTCTTGGCCTTATTGGTTAATGATTTCAGGGCTATTTCAACCATATCGTTGGCAATCCTTGGTTTGGTTTGGTATTTTACGTGGAGTTTTCAGCTCGATAGTCCTGGTCTGGCAATCAGTGTCTACTTGTTGACGGTATTCATGGCGCTTGGTTTTGGGATTTGTCTTGTGTTTCTTGGCAGATTTAATAAGTGGATTACGAGAATTCTTAAGCGAATTTTGCAGCGATTGATTATTTTTACTTCTGGAATATTTTTCGCGACTTTCGAGCTTCCTGAGTATACAAGGCCGTTCGTAACATGGAATCCAATTCTTCATGCCGTTGAGCTTTTCAGGTATTCGATGAATAACGAATATCCGATACCAGATATTTCTCTGTCTTATTTGGTTTGGTGTTCTATGATTCTTCTTGGATTTTCTTTGATTCTTTACCGAACCAACGAGTCAGTGCTCCTGGAGGCCAATGATGATTAGCACTTGTTCCCTGCCCAGTCGCTTGCCTTGGTTTAATTTTTAGTTATGCCTGAATCAATCCCGCCTTCCAGCTCCTCCACTTCTCTCCAAAAGGAGCTGCCATCGTCGTTTCGGATTTCTAATTCCCTGGTTCCGGATCAGCCAAAACCGGTCTGGCGAGAGCGGTTGGACAGGATTGCAAAGCCTAGGGTTCTGATATCAGTCTTTCTGGCAACCTCGGCTTTCTATTGTTTTGTGATTGGGCGGGATCGCTATACGGCCGTTTCAGAGTTTGTGATTCAACAGGCTTTACCTCTAGAAGGAGCATCAGCTTCGGTGTTGTCGGGTGCAGCCGCAGCTCCTCAGGTTTTGACCTCCCTTGTGGATGGTCAGTACCTACAGGTTTATCTCGAATCATCTGATGTTAAGAATCGCTTGTTCCCCGATGGGAAAAAACTTGAGCAGGATTACCGCATCAAGCTTCCCGATCTTCGGGCTGGATTGCCCGCTAACAGTTCTGCTCCGGCACAGCTTGGCTTTTATAGAAAGCAATTGAGTGTGGCCCCTCAGCCCTTGAGTGGTTCAGTCATCCTGACGACATCTGGATTTTCACCCCAGCAGGCTTTCAACCTCAACAACGAGTTGCTAAAACAGTCTCGTCGTTTTGTTAATGAGGTGAATCAATCCATTAATGCTGACCAAAATCAATTTGCGAGAAAAGAGGTGGGACTGGCCGAGACTAATCTCAAGGTAGCAAAGAGAAGTCTTGAGCTCTTCCAGGAAAAGCATGGAAACCTAAGTGTGTTGACTGAACAATCAGCAACTAGTTCGTATATCTCTGGGCTTGAGTCTCAACTGGTTGATTTGAAAGTTCAAGAAGCCGCATTGCGCCGCCAGTACCGAGACCCCAATGCACCGGAAGTCTCGTTTATTGCAGACCAAGTTAAAGAACTTGAAGTTCAGATTCGTGAGGAGAGAGATCGTGCCGTAAGTAAGAATGGACGTGATTTAAATACTCTTGCGCTTGAAGAGGCTGGTTTGGTTTCTGATGTTGAATTTGCGACGCAAACGTTGCAGTCTGCTCGTCTTGCTTCCGATAACAGTCGTCGCGAGAGTCAACGACAGTTGAAATTTGTGGTTGTTCTCAGTCAACCTCAATTGCCTGCTACGCCAGATCAAAACTGGCGGTGGCAAGCATTTCTAGGGTCTGTCGGTATCATTATTGTGGCTTGGGGTGTGGGTGGATTCCTCCTTAATGCGATGCGGAAAGCCTGAGACTCCATTACAGCACCATTCGAGTGTTCAAGGGCGTATGTCACCATGACCTTTGCTGGCCAAGTAATAGCCGCAAGCCCGTGCAAAATGAAGCCGACGTCGTCGACTTAGGTCATTGTCGCTGATATTTGGATAGAGATCTTTGGCCTTACGATCATTGGCGCAAGCTGTCTCAACCATATTCAGCACCTCTTGTTTAGTGGAAGGCAACCTTTCGCCGAGCATTTGGTCATAGAAATGCCATTCTGTGTTGGCGCGTATGACCGTTTCCCGAAAACCATATTCATGGGAATGGCGAACCACTGCTGTTGAGGCATAGGCTTTTTTGTAACCCTGCCTGAGAATTTCACGTGCCCACAACTGATCTTCCCCATACACGACATCTGGTAGTGGCAGATTCTCCCAAATTGATTTCCTCAAGCAGGAATTGTTGTCGGAGTAAAAGCGTTCATGGGTAGAGACAACGCCATTGGAGCTCTGTCGATCAGCATCGAGCTCGATCGGTTGGCGATGGCTTCTGAAAATCCAACGATTGAAGTGTTGGTCAAGGTCATGGGCGGTGAGTTGTCCATGATCGGTATGGGCGATATGACAGCCGAAGACCCCGGCCACACTTGGATCATTCTGCAGTGGCGCGATTAAGTTCATGAGCCACATGCGATTCGCTGGGAGGGCGTCTTGCGTGATGAAAGCGACGTACTTCCCTCGGGCAAGCTCCACTCCCAGGTTGCGGGTGCGCCCATGGCCGAAATCCTCCTTGCGAATCCTGTGGAGGCGGAGTCGTTCGTCCTGTGGCAGGGTCTCCAGGCATCCATCACTGGACGCACTATCGATCAACAACACTTCAAATGCCTGATCGAGATCCTGCGCAAGACAGGACTCAACGACGGCTTTGAGCAATCTACCTCCGTTGTAAACGGGGATTACCACCGTCACCAAAGGAGTCGATGGGGTGGAACGCGAAGATCCTGCTGTTGTTGCTGGCAGTTCTTCCTGAATAAAGCTTTCAATTCGCTTGTTGGAGGCATCCCAGTGGAGGTTTGCGGTGGCTGCGCGTCCCGCACTTGCGGTGTTTTCTCTGAATGTTGCATCATTCAACAAGCGACTTAAGACACTTGCCAGGCCAGCTGGTGAGGCTTCGGCCAAGACTGCTGTTCCTGGTTGGTAGGAAAGCCGTGTGTGCTCAGCATCGATATCAACAACGGGCAGCCCGCAGGCCATCATCTCATTGGGAACCAAGGAGTAGTTGGTTCCTGAAAGGACGAATCCAATCGTGCATTCGCGATACAGGTTGGCCAAGGCACTGGCATCCAGAATTCCTGCGTGTTTGACTTTCACAGGGATTCCAAGATCTGGGAGCTCTTTCTCTCCGAAGGTAATAATTTCAAAATTGTCTCCCAGATCAAACAAAGCCCTCAAGGCAAGAAGTCCAAGTTCGTATAGCCGCCTAGGCGTGCTGCGTCTCACATAAAAGGCAATTGTGTTTCGACTGCGCTGCTCCGTTGCCTCATGGTGGTAAACACTTTGATCAACAGCGAGTGGAAAGGACATCGCTGAATTACCAAAACTTTCCATCCGTTTTTTCAGCCATGGGCTTGCACAAATACATGAGAAATTATTATGAGATGCGTAGGATTGTTCAGTAAGGATGCTTGAACTTCCTCGCGCAAAAAAGTACGGTTCGTAGTCTTGAACAAAATAGAATCTTTTCTGAAACTTGCTCATTCCAAGAACTGGATAGGTGCTCATTCGATCTGTAGCAATGACCACGTCTCCACTCACACGATCCAGGTCGTCCTGGCTGTTGCCCAGCATGTAAACCTGGTCAGTTTTTAGCGATATGAAGTATTGATCGATAACACGTTTATGCAAAAGGCTTAGTCGACTCGGCTTGTCTCCCTTCATTTCGGAATGCACCCAGATCGTGCATTTGTGGCCACAGCGCTCGAGAAAGTCGATTGCTCTGAAAATGGTCATGTGGCCACCGAGACCTGGCGTAAAGTTGGGGATCACCCAATGAATGTGGAGTGACTTGCGATTAATGTTGTTCTGCAGTGACCAGTTTGGCTCAAGCGGTTGAGGTTTAAAGTGAATGACCTTCTCGAAGCCATCGATTTTTAGTTTATTGCGACCTTCGATGACAGATTTGTCGGTGAGGTGTTGTTTTGAAAGGGAATATCCGCAGTAGGTTGTTTGTAGTTTTTGATTGTATATTTCGGTTGTTGAAATGCCAATGAGTCTTTCGATGCTATGGGCGATTGTTCCGTCGATCTGCCCCCCTTCTTCATCAAAGTCCTGCCAATCCAGATTCCAGTCGAGAATCGGCTTGAGTAGGTCTGGCTTGCACCAAAACATGGTTCCAGTCGGGAATCGGAACTGACTGTCTCTTTTGATATGACTGAGGTTGAATTGAGTCAGGAAAGAATTGGCTTTTTTGTAGTTTCCATCTTCATGTCCCCAGCACGAATCGTGTTTGATCCCAAGGCTGAGGGCGTAATTTTCAACTGGATAGACGATGCCTATCTCTGTCGATTGCAGTGCCTTTAGGTTGGTTGCAGTGACGGCTTTGCTGCCAATCAGGTTGTCGAGGCAGTGTAGAAACCAGCCACTTAGGGCATTGCTGTGGGGGCTCTTTTTGGAATGCAGCTTGAGAATAAGCTCGTAATTGAGGATCTGATCCCCGAATCCAACAATAAAAGGTGCGACGTCGCGTCCAATATTTTTAAAATGTCTGACTTCAACTTTTTGGGCATTATTGACCCTTCCAAAGATGTCCTGCAGTGCCTGGGTTGCATCTTTTGTGGTGGAAATAAAGATATCAATTCTGCACGGTATGTTTTCTAGGTAGGCGGCGATTGTCTCCGCAAGTTCTGGGTAAAAGACGTGAAGAAATACGCCAATTTTTTTAGTATGAAGATCTTCTTTTGTTTGATTTATTGCATCTGCGTCTGGCCTTTTGATGTCGGCCATCTTCCGCATGTAGTGGATGTCATCCATTGAATAGCGGTTTTCATGGATGCCAAACTTGAAGAAGTGGACCATTGGATTAAGTCCACTCTCTTTGATGTCGGGGTATTTGCTGAAATAATTGTCTGTATCGAATAGTTTGCTGGGATCAATTCCATTGTTGCTCCCTGAGGAGCAGTAGTGAAAAATGACGTCGCCGATGCTTTGAAGTGTATTCGCTATGTTTGGCTCTAATTGTGATTTATAATGTTCAATATCAAAGGCATAGGCGTAATGCGCTAGTTCTCGAAAGTCGCGAATTATTTGTTTTTCTGCTTTGTTGTTCTGCAGGTCTTTGATGTAATCCTGCAGTTCAGGAGAGGTTCTCTTGCGTCTGTTCTCCGGTGGGCTTGAGGGGACGGGCTGCCACAGTCGAATCAGGCGTTTTCGCAGTGCCTTGGGCAATATTCGTTGCTCGCCCAGTGCAGACGCAGAGGCTTTGAGCAGCTGCCGCGCCGTGTTGGACAGCGCCGATAGTGAATGTCGTTGTTTAGGCATTCCCCGACTCTGCATTGGTTTGTGTTTTCATTCCCAGCCTGCTGCCGTCATATCCCGCGCGCGCTCGCACTTTGTTGCACCACTCCTGATGGGACAGGTACCAACGAACGGTCTCTGCCAAACCTTGTTCCACATTGTGGCGTGGACTCCAGCCCAGCTCGGAGCTGATGCGGGTCGGGTCAATCGCATAGCGGCGGTCATGGCCTGGACGGTCGGTCACCGGCGTGATCAAATCCGTGTGGGGAGCTGATGCAGGGCAGCTCTGATCCAGCTGCTGGCAAATCGCTTGAACGACCTCTTTGTTGGTGCGTTCACCGTGGCCGCCCACGCAGTAACTGCTGCCGGATTCACCCTTGCAGGCCGCGAGAAGCAGGGCATCGACGTGGTCTTCCACGTACAACCAATCCCTCACATTCATCCCATCGCCATAGAGAGGGATCGATTCTCCTACGGCTGCTTTCAAGGTCACCACTGGAATCAGCTTTTCCGGGAACTGCCAGGGTCCGTAGTTGTTGGAGCAGTTGGTCAGCACCACCGGAAGACCGAAGGTGTGGTGCCAGGCCTGCACGAGGTGATCGCTTGCCGCTTTGCTGGCGGAGTAGGGGCTACGGGGGGCGTAGGGCGTTGTCTCTGAGAAGCGTCCCTCGGATCCAAGCGAGCCGAACACCTCGTCCGTACTGATGTGGTGCATCCTGAAGGCGTCCCGGCGTTCAGCACGCAAGTCCTCAAAGTGCCCTCGCACTGCCTGGAGCAGGTTGTAGGTGCCGGTGACATTGCTCTCGATGAACACGCCAGGACCAGAAATGGATCGATCCACGTGGCTTTCGGCCGCCAGGTGCATCACCAGATCCGGGTCGGCCTCCTTGACCGCCGCCTCCACGGCAGCTGCATCGCTTAGTTCCACCTGTTGGAGCCTGTGCCGACCTGTCGCCGCGTCGTCCAGCTCGTTCAGCACCTCCTCAATCGACGACAGGTCGCTGGCGTATCCCATCTTGTCCAGATTGAACACGGTCACCGTGCTCTCCCGCAGCAGCCTGCGGACCACGGCACTTCCGATGAACCCGGCACCTCCAGTGACCAGAACTCTGCGGCGCTCTCCCAGCAGGTCAGAGGCGGAAGGCATGGAAGAAACCATTGATCAGGGTTGGGGAGAGGCTTTGTGGGGGAGTGGGTTGTGAACTCAGTGGAGATTTATTGGGTTTTGGCCTGCTGCAACACATCCCTCAGGGCGTGTTGCCAATGCTGCCCGTTCAGTTGCAAGGCGGCTCTGGTGCCCGTGCAATCGAGAAGGGAATAGGCCGGGCGCTCTGCTGGCGTTGGGTAGTCCGCTGTTGTGATCGGTTGAACTTCAGCGGGCGTGTCGATGAGGCCTAACTCAGCCGCGATCCGGCCCACTGCCACCGCTACGTCGTACCAGCTGGCGGCCCCGGCGTCACTCCAGTGCATCACCGCCGGGAGCTCGCTTTCACCGGCGACCTCAAGGCTTCTCCAGCAGGCTATGGCCAGGTTCAGCGTGCTGGTCGGACAGCCCACCTGATCGGCGACAACACCCAGTTGATCCCGCTCGCGATGAAGGCGCAGCATGGTGAGGGCGAAGTTCTTGCCGACGGGCCCGATCACCCAGCTGGTGCGCAGGATCAGCCCCCGGCCTCCTGTTCCAAAAACGTCTTGGACCGCCGCTTCTCCAGCAGCTTTGCTGGCGCCATAAACCCCGAGAGGCTCGCGGGGCTGCTCCGGTTGATAAGGCGTTCCCTGGGTTCCGTTGAAGACAAAGTCGGTGCTGATCTGGAGCAGGCGTCCCCCCTGTTGATCCAGCGCATGAGCAAAGGCTTCCGGCGCTCCGGTATTCACGGCGTGGGCCAGATCGGGTTCCGACTCGGCCTTGTCCACCGCTGTGTAAGCACCTGCGTTGAGCACCCAATCCGGTTGATGCTGTTCCACGGCGCCGCGGCAGGCGTCAGGGTCAGCCAGGTCAAGCTCTTGGCGGCTGGTGGCCACCAGCTCAAGTCCCTGGGGGGCGGAGGCGATCAGGGCCTGCCCCAGCTGTCCGCCAGCTCCGGTGAGCAGAACCTTCATGGGAAAACGTCTCCCGCGGCTTCAGCGGCTTTGAACCCCGGCGCTTCGGCATCTTTGCCAGAGAGGCTCACCTCTCCGCCCTCTAGCCGATCAATCGGCCAGGCAATGGCCAGATCCGGGTCATTCCAGACGATGGCCCGTTCACAAGCTTTGTTCCAGAACCCCCGTGCCTTGTACTGCACTTCAGCAACGCTGCTGAGGGTGAGAAAGCCGTGGGCGAAGCCTTCGGGAATCCAAAGTTGGCATTTGTTTTCGGCACTCAGTTCGGCGCCGACCCAAGCGCCGTAGGTGGGCGAGTCGCGCCGGATGTCGACGGCGACGTCGTAAATCGATCCGACCGTGGCACGCACCAGCTTGGCCTGGGGTTCCGGTGCGAGCTGATAGTGCAGTCCCCGAAGCACACCCCGGACCGAGCGGGAGTGGTTGTCTTGCGAGAACAGCACCGATTCGCCGACGGCTTCATCGAACTTGCGCTGGTTCCAGCTTTCGTAGAACCAGCCACGGTCATCGCCGAAGGCCTGGGGCGTAATCAGCAGGGGCCCCTGCATCAATGCGCCGGAAGGAGTTGTGAGTTGTTCAAGCTGCATGGCTTACCTCCAGGCTGGTTTGCAGGGCCGCGTGATCGCTCACGCTCTCCTCAAGCATCTGGAGGAGATAAGAGCCGTAGCCACTCTTCTTTAAGGGCTGCGCTAGCTGATTCAGCTGTTCTGCTGTGATC
Source organism: Synechococcus sp. MU1625 (assembly GCF_020514205.1). Lineage (NCBI taxonomy): Bacteria > Bacillati > Cyanobacteriota > Cyanophyceae > Synechococcales > Synechococcaceae > Synechococcus > Synechococcus sp. MU1625. The sequence goes on along the minus strand of NZ_VTLA01000008.1, from coordinate 30,728 downwards.
CAGCCCTGGCGCCAAGCCACCTCCTCCGGGCACCCCACCTTGAGCCCCTGACGGTGTTCCAGGGTGCGGATGTAGCTGCCTGCATCGTTGAGGGAGTCGCAGGTGCCGGTGTCGAGCCAGGCCATGCCCCGGCCCATCAGCTCCACCCGCAGCCGCCCTTCGTCCAGATACATCTGATTGAGATCGGTGATCTCCAGCTCGCCCCGCGCCGAAGGCTTCACTTGGCGGGCACGTTCCACGACGCTGTCGTCGTAGAAGTACAACCCCGTCACGGCGTAGCGGCTCTTGGGCTGTTGAGGTTTTTCCTCCAGGCTCAGCACGCGGCCATCGGCATCGAACTCGGCCACGCCATAACGCTCGGGATCCCTGACGGGGTAGGCAAAGACCGTCGCCCCTTGGGCTTGAGCGTTGCTGTTCACCAGCTGGGGCACCAGATCGTGTCCATGGAAGAGGTTGTCCCCCAACACCAGAGCAGCGGGGTGGCCCGCCAGGAAGTCGGCACCAATCAGAAACGCCTGGGCCAATCCATCCGGGCTTGGTTGCACGGCGTACTCGATCGTCATGCCCCAGCGGCTGCCATCGCCGAGCAAGCGCTGGAAAGACTCCCTGTCGTGGGGGGTGGTGATGATCAGCACCTCGCGAATCCCCGCCAGCATCAAGGTGCTGAGCGGGTAATAAATCATCGGCTTGTCGTAAACCGGCAACAGCTGTTTGCTGACGGCCTGGGTGATCGGGTGCAGCCGCGTGCCAGTTCCGCCAGCCAGGATGATTCCCCGTCGCTTGGATGCGGTGCTCATCAGCTGGCTCACCGGCGTGAAGTCGGCGCTATTACAGCACGAGACCCCCTGCGATCACTTGCGTTCCCTCGACGGCGAAGCCGTTCCAACAGCCGCTGCAATCCTGGTTTGGGCCGCAGTTGTCGTTGGATGCTGGCCGCCAGCTGAGGGTTGCGTTGGCCGATCACTTCGGGCCAGGTGTCGACGGGTTGTCGCGTCGGGTTGTCCCGCAGAAGGCTCACCTTGAGGAAGGGGAAGGCGCGTTGCTCAATCAAGTGCTTCCAGTCGTAGTGCAGAACATTGCCGTTGGCGTTGTGGGTGTAGAGGCTCTCAAGCCTCAGCCCCGCTGCCTGTAGCTGCACCGGCAGCCCGACTTCGCAATGTTTGACCAGGTCCCGTTTGCGGGGCCAGAGCTGCAACGTCTCCCAGAAACGGCCAAAGGCTGGGCACTGCAGTGCCTTGGGTTTGTAAGCAGTGAAGGCTGACGACAGATGGGGTTCGTACATCAAATCGTCCGTCAGCCCAATCACGTCCGCTGAACTGGCATGCAGGCGATGGAACAGGTCGTCGAGGGGAGTAACCGGTCCCCAGAAGCTGTCGTTGGTGAGCACCAGGAATGCTGCCTGCTCAATGTCCTGCCGATGCAGGTTCAGTGCTGTTTTCCAGCTGCCGAAGTCATACCCCTGGTTGCGTCGAATAACGATGGCTGCACAGCGTTGGCGCAGCCGATGCAGCGTTCTCTGGTGCCAGCGCAACCCGCTGGCCGACGACACAACGATCACATCGGCGAAGCGTCGGTACTCATCAATCAGTGGGAAGAGGTCGTCTCGAAACCGGTTGTTGCCTGAAAAATGCGCCAGCAGAACGATTGGTCGTTGGCGGCTGGGCTGGAAGTTTGAATTCCTCCAGTGCATCAGCACGGCATCGGCAACCGGCCCTTTCGATCGCGGCGCTGTCTCCCTGGGTTGGTAGCGATTGCTGTGGGGGTGAATGCCCTGACTGGTGAGGGGATCACCTTCTGTGAACAACCTGGCGTGCTTGGCCCTCAGGTGACCGGACTCCCTTTGATGCCGGGCCAGAGCGGTGCCTTCGCGGTCTTTGCCGCGACTGATTGATTCGTGATGAACGATCTCCACAAAGGGGGTCACGGCGACCGAACCACCGCTCTGCCTGAGGCGCAGGCAGAGATCCACATCGTTGAACACCACGGCGAGATCTTCATCGAACCCTTGGATGCGATCGAAATCGCTGCAGCGGAGCATCAGGCAGGCCCCTGTCGCTGCGGTGAACTCCTCCTGCACCAGCAAGGGGGTGAGCGTGGCCAGCACAGGGGCACTGTGCAGGTGTTTTCCGGGCTCAACCACACAGCGCCGTTCCCCCTTCACCACGGCGACCCCTTGATGCTGGATGCTCCCGTCGGGGTAGTGCAGCCTCGCCCCCACAGCAGTGGTGCCGCGGTACGCGAACGGGTCCAGCAGGGCCTGAAGCACCTCAGCTGATCGGAATTCGATGTCGTTGTTCAGCAGCAACAAATGGCTGCCACGGGCATGGCGTCGGCCGATGTTGTTGAGACGCGAATAGTTGAACGGTTCGTCCACCCGCACCACGCAGACGTCGTCGCGCTGCGCCTGTTCGTCTAGCCAGGCCTGGGTGGCGGATTCCTCACTGCCGTTGTCGATCAGGATCAGCTCATAGGCCACAGCTCCGGCGCAGCGGCGCAGGGAGGCGACGCAGCTTTGGGTGAGGTCGATCCGGTCGCGAAACGGGATCAGAACCGACACCAGAACGGTGGGTTCGGTGTGGAGTTGCAGCTGATGGCAGGCGCTCAGCGAATCAACGGGAGTGAGTTGCCCACCGGGCACCAGAAAGCTTGGGCTGTGTCGCTGGGTGATCGCCAGGATCTCAGCGCTCAGCTCAGGGGGCCAGCAATGGCGGTCGGCCGGCGAGGCCACGTCGGGCACGGTCGGGTTCGCCCGAATCGATCGCGCTAGCAACACCTCTGAACAGTGGGCGACGGCGTCGCCGCGTTCGCAAACCTGCAGCGCCAGATCCAGCAGCAGGGCATGGAGCGAACCGGTGGACGCCGGCAGTGTCAGTTGTTGCAGCGTTGACCAGCGGATCGTCACCAGGCCGCCTAGGCATCCCCGACAGAGCAGACGAAACGGTGTGATCTCTGTTCGGTTCTGGCGGTTCCCTGCCGGAATGCCTGGGTCATCGCTCCAGCGCAGCGTCTCATCGCTGGTCAGCAAGACCGCTGCAGGGTGTTTCATCGCACACTGCGCCATGCGCAGGGCCGCCTGGCGATCCAGCTGATCACTGGCATGGCAGAAGCTGACCAGGGTTTCGCCATCGAGAGTTGGCTCGCTCATCCAACCGGAAGGATCCTCCAGAGAGGCGTGGCGGATCTGGCCCCACCCCTGCCCTGGCTGGATGTGGTCGGCCTCGAGCTCCGCTTGTGTTTGGTGGAGAACCACCAGCATCGAGGCCGCTGAGGGAATGGACTCGCTTGGTGCTGGGTCTGGAGCGGGGGGCTGGTACCGATCGAGATCCTTGCCAAGGGGCAGTCCTCGCTGAAAGCGTTGACGGCCGATGCCGGCCAGGTGCTCCAGGGCGCTGAGGCCGTCCTGACATGCCACTGGTCTCAGCCCATCCCGGTAGGCCTGGAGGTGAACCGGCGGCAGATCAGTGAACAGGCTGCGGTGGCCGAGGGCGATTTCGCGCAGGCGGCCGCTGGAAAGCAATTGGTTGGCGTGCGTGAGATCCCTGTGGGATGCCAACAGATCGACCGGATCCAGCCCGCTGTCTTCGGGGGACCAATGGATCGGGTCGCGCAACAGGGCGATGGGCAGCAGAGACGGATCCAGCAGCTCTTGCGGGAGCTGGGGCAGCTGCTGGTGGAGCTGTTGCTGCCAATGCTCGATCTCTTCGGCGTTGGCGAGGCCAGACCGCCAGCGCTGCCAGGCATTGGCATCAAGCGTGTTGTCCTTGCCGCTTGAAGGCGCCACGCCCTGATCGTCGGGGTGTCCAGTCAAGCGGACGCGGCAAGGGCGTCGATCTGCTGAGTCAGCAGATCCCTGGCTTGGTCGGGTGTGGGAGCCCGCATCAAGTCATGACGCAGTCGCGACGCTCCAGGGAAGCCCGTGCAGGTCCAGCCCATGTGTTTTCGGGCAATCAGCAGTCCATGGTCGCCGCGTTCCTGCACCAGATCGTCCAGTTGATTTCGAGCCAGCGCAAGCCGTGCTGACGGGTTGGGTGTGGAAGGGATGGCGCGACCGGCCAGTGCGGCGTCGATCTGTCCCACCAGCCATGGAGCTCCCATGGTGCCTCGGCCCACCATCACGCCCGCTGCACCGGTCTGATTCAGGCAGCGCAACGCATCCTCGGGGGTGTTGATGTCGCCGTTCGCGATCAGCGGGATCGTGAGGGCCTCTCGGACTTGGGCAATGGCGCTCCAGTCCGCAGCGCCCTTGAAGCCCTGCTCGCGGGTGCGTCCATGCAGCGTGAGCAGTTGAGCTCCTGCACGTTCCAGTTGCTGGCACCAGTGCACTGGATCCGCATCACTGCCGCACCAACCCAGGCGCGTCTTCACCGTGACGGGCACCGCCACGGAACCCGCTACCGCTTCCACAATCCGAATGGCCAGCTCTGGATCACGGATCAAGCCGGAACCGCCCCCCTTGCGGGCAATCTTCCGCACGGGACATCCCATGTTGATGTCGATCAGAAAGGCGCCAATGGCTTCGGCCCGCCGTGCGGCATCAGCCATGGCCTGGGGGCGATGGTCGAACAGCTGCACGCCGATGGGTCCTGATTCGCCGGCGAGCGACTCAACCTTGCCGCGCCCGTGCCCCATTTCCAGGCTGGTGGCATTCACCATCTCGGTGAACAGCAGGGCATCGGGAGCCCAGTGACGAACAAGTGATCTAAAAACTCTGTCGCTAACGCCAGCGAGAGGCGACTGCAATACCCGAGAATGCAATGAGCGTGGCTTTCCATTGCCCTTTAGTGATATTGGTTGATTAAAAAGGTTTTCCATATTTAGTCCTTCTCTGTTTCGGGGCTAATGCGCGATTTGAGTGACCGGAGATTCGCTCTGTCATGCCGTGATGAGAGTATTAATCTCAATGGTGTTGCTGTTCTCCACCAAATAGTTTGGGTTAAGCTGTGGAATTGTTCTAAGGCTTCCACGTAGCGCTTTCTAGCCGCTTGTCGGAGAACTTTGATGCGCTCGAATTCAGTCTGGGTGGCTACCAACACTTCGTTGGTATGTTGGAGTTCTTTTTTGATGGCACTTAGCTCTATCCGCGTAGATTGTGTTTCTTGTTTGCTTTCGTTAAGCCAAGAATGTAGTGTATGTATATCTTGTTTGGCTTCGCAAATTTCCTTGGAACATCTTTCTGCTTTTGTGTAGTGAACTGCGAAAAGTTTTTTCAATTTAGACGCTGTGCTTTCCTCTGAGAGTTCTGGATCTGCCTCGATCAAAGAATTACGTAGTTGATTTAATGTATTGCTCCAGTTGGGGTAATGATCTGTTTGTTTTGCCTTCAGGTCGTCTAGAGTGTTTTTAATTTGATTGCTGATAATTTCAATTGGCTTTTTTGAAATGAGTGCTTGATCGTTATGTCGTAGTCTTATGTCGAGAAACTGCTCTGAGTAAATCTTTAACTCGTCTTCAATCAGAGTGATTCCTAAGGAGCTTGAAAGAGCTTCAAGTGCGTAGCGTGTGTTGTCTAGTAGTTCATCGTAGTTGACAACTATTACGTCGTTGCAGTTGAGATTTTCAAGGAGATTGAGGTAGTATGTGCACCACATTGAAAGTCCTTTTTCAATGTCAATGTTGTCTCGCTTTTTTATTGAATTTGCCGTCGATAGTGGATCTCTGTATGTTGCTATAAAGTCGTATTTTATGCTGTTTACTTCGCATATTTTTTTCCAAAAAAGGGCCAGATTGCATAGTCTTGGGTCTTTGAGGCAGGTGGGCTTTCCTGAGGATATTTTTCGATTGAGAAAGGACGATGCTTCCTCTCCGAGGTCGTCTACAAGGTTTAAGATTTCATCGACTTTTATTAGTTTGGGCATCTCCCAAAGTTGTCCTGTTCTCCTCAGTAGATCGTCGTTGAAGCAGACGAATTCATTGTCTTCCCAGTATCCCTTTTTGTTGTCCTCGCTTGCATTCATCAGATTGGATGTGTGCTGAATGCCAAGTGTTGTCATGGCGCGTGACAACGCGCTTGAGCCGCTTCGATGCATGCCAGTGATGAAGACGGCGTGACCAGCACTGTTTTGGCTATTGTTGGAAGATTTTTGGCTTATTGGATTGGTCATTGTTATGACGGATTGTTTTTATTTTTAAGTGATGTCATGGCTTTGGCTTTTGTTGTTAGACCTTGCTAAGGTTTTTGTTGCTTTTTGCCTTGCTCGCGATTTAAGCGATAGGTCTTGATTGTAAATATCAAATATAATTATACCATCTTAGTTGGTAGGTCTATCGGTGTATTTGAGCTTTAGGGGTCACGATGGTCATACCCTTATTCCATCTCTCTCATTGTTCCATTGATGGAGCTGTGGCCCATTAGTCGAGATCTGCTTGATCAAATTCTGGAGGACCGCTGCAGTGATCGTTTTGTCTGCGAGAGGGTTTGGGAGCGCTTGGGATACCGGCCCAATGAACTCCAATGGTGCGCCGGTCCAGACACGCCAACAGATTGGGCGGATGCCTTCCCCTTGGCGCCCGAGTTGATCGCCGAGCGGCCGGCATCGGTTCGTTTGACCCGATCGATTCCCAAGGAATACAAGCAGCTGCTGAAGCAGCAGCTCAACTTTGCGGGCTACCGGATCGGTGAGCTTTTCCCCCGACGGACCCGTCGTGCCACGGCGGTGAACTGGCTTTTGGCCTGGCTGGCACAGCAAGGGGAGCCCCTGCCGGAACAGGGGCCTTTAGGTACAGAGCTTCCGGCTCCAGCCGATCCGGTGCAGGGGCACCCCGGCGATCTGCCGGTGGGGTGATTCAGGCCTGAATGGTGATCGGCGTGCCCTTCGGCGTGTTGTGGAACAACCAGCGGGCGTGGGTCATGGGCATGCGCACACAGCCATGGCTGCGGGGGACGCCGAAGGGTTGCCCGGCGTTCTCCTGCCAGGGCGCTGCATGGAGGCAGATGGCCTCGTTGGCACTGACGCACATCGTGTAAGGCACGCCTGGAACGGTGTAGGTGCGTCCGTACATCGTGGTGGAGCGGTACTTCGTGAAGACCTTGCTGTTGAAGGTCGGTGTTGGCGTTGAGGCCTTGCCGGTGCTGACGGGGATCACGCGGACGACTTCCTGTTGGCTGTTGTAAACCGTCAGGCGCTGGTCGGAGAGGTCGACCACAAGGCTGGCGACGAGCTCGAGCATGGCGAGGGAACACACTTCACTCGCCCTAGCTGTCTCAATTAAGACTCATTTGTCTCGGCCGGAAAGAATTTCGGTTCTGCTCGCGATGGGCACCAGGCTCATCGGCACTAAAGGCGTCTCTGTAGGGTGAATGATTGGCCTGAACAGACCCTTGGCGCGTCCCGTCGTCGCAATCATCGGACGCCCCAATGTCGGTAAGTCGACCCTTGTGAACCGGTTGTGCCGCAGCCGAGAAGCCATCGTTCACGATGAGCCCGGCGTGACGCGTGATCGCACCTATCAGGACGGCTATTGGGGTGATCGGGAATTCAAGGTCGTCGACACCGGCGGACTGGTGTTTGATGACGACAGTGAATTTCTGCCTGAGATCCGGGAGCAGGCGGCTCTTGCTCTCGAGGAAGCCAGTGTGGCCTTGGTGATCGTGGACGGTCAGCAGGGACTGACGGCCGCTGACGAATCCATCGCTGAATTTCTGCGCAGTCATCGCTGTCCCACGCTTCTCGCGGTGAACAAGTGTGAGTCGCCTGAACAGGGCCTGGCCATGGCCGGCGAATTTTGGAGTCTTGGGCTTGGTGAGCCCCATCCGATTTCGGCCATCCACGGGGCCGGAACCGGTGAACTCCTTGATCAGGTGCTCACGTTTCTCCCGCCGAAGGATCAAGAGGGGGAGGAGGAGGAACCGATTCAGATGGCCATCATCGGCCGGCCGAATGTCGGGAAATCCAGTCTTCTCAATGCCATCTGTGGAGAACAGAGGGCCATCGTCAGTCCGATTCGCGGCACAACGCGCGACACGATCGACACCAGCATCATCCGGGAGCAACGCCCCTGGCGTCTGGTGGACACAGCTGGCATCCGCCGGCGGCGCAGCGTCAACTATGGCCCGGAATTTTTCGGGATCAACCGAAGTTTCAAGGCGATCGAACGCAGCGATGTCTGCGTGCTGGTCATTGATGCCCTGGATGGCGTGACCGAGCAGGATCAGCGCCTGGCGGGCCGCATTGAAGAGGACGGACGAGCCTGTGTGGTGGTTGTCAACAAATGGGACGCCGTCGAGAAGGACAGCCACACCATGACGGCGATGGAAAAAGAGCTGCGCTCCAAGCTGTACTTCCTCGATTGGGCCCCGATGTTGTTCACATCGGCACTCACCGGCCAACGGGTGGACAGCATCTTCGCTCTGGCCGCCTTGGCGGTTGAACAGCATCGTCGCCGAGTTAGTACCTCCGTTGTGAATGAGGTGCTGAAGGAAGCACTCAGCTGGCGTAGTCCGCCCACCACCCGAGGGGGGCGTCAGGGCAAGTTGTATTACGGCACGCAGGTCGCAAGTCGACCCCCCAGCTTCACCCTGTTCGTCAACGACCCCAAACTTTTCGGGGAGACCTATCGGCGCTATGTCGAGCGTCAGATCCGCGAGGGCCTCGGCTTCGATGGAAGTCCGTTGCGTCTGTTCTGGCGCGGCAAGCAACAGCGCGACGCTGAACGCGATCTGGCCCGTCAACAGAGCCGTAAAGGCTGAGTCATGGACTGGTTACGTCAGGTCCCGATGGGCCAATACGTCGATGGCTCCAGTGGTTGGCTCAGGCGGTTGGACCCTCGACTGAAGCTGGCCTGGTCCCTCGTCTTTCTGCTCACACCTGTTTTGGCCGGCCCCTTGTGGCGCGTCGCTCTTGTGGTTGCTCTGGTGGTGATCACCCTGGCCAGTGGTCTGGCCCGGTCGCTGTGGTGGCGGTCCGTTCTTCTGCTGACGGCGTTGGCGCTTGTGGTGGGCCTGTTGTCGATGCTGTTGCCTGCTGTTGATCCCCCTGCGGCTTTCCCCCTTCGTAATCCGGCCGAGCTTCCTGGGCTCGAGACGGAAGGACCCTCCTGGGATCTGCTGCGCCTAGGCCCCCTGCAGTTGGGTGGTCTCAAGCTGGGTCCTCTGGTGGTGGACCGCGCCTCTGCAGTGCTGGGGCTGCGGACGTCGACCTTGATCTTCACGGTGATTCACAGCGTCAATTTGATGCTGATCACAACCCCTCCGGAGGATCTGGTCTGGGCTCTCAGTTGGTGTCTGACTCCTTTGAAGTGGCTGGGGTGTCCTGTGGAGCGGCTGGGGTTTCAACTGTTGTTGGCCCTTCGTTTTCTGCCTCTCGTTCAGGAAGAGCTCCAGAATCTGCTGCGATCTCTTGCCAGTCGTGCCGTCAATCTGCGCCAGCTGGGTTTCAAGGCCGGCTTCGGCTTGGTGCTGGCCGTGGGAGAGAGGCTGTTGGCCAACATCCTTCTAAGAGCTGAGCAGGGAGCGGATGCACTGGTGGCCCGTGGGGGTCGGATTCTTGGCCCTTCGTATTTCCGCATGCCTCCTGAACATCCTGCTCACCTGCTGAATGGCCTGGCGATGACATTGCTCTTGTTGGTGATCGGGCTCCGGGGTCAGTACGGTGCTCTATGACCTCTGATCAAGGCTGATCACGGCATGGCGTCCGAGCGATATCTGAATCACCCCACCTTCGGGATGCTCTATCGGGTAGCTCCGGCTGGTGAGGGGCGTGACGTTTACGCCACGTTGTATGCCCAGAGAATGTTCTTCCTGGTCACCTTGCAGCCCCGTGGCGCCCAGTTCGAAGTGATCCCCTACGGCGACGCACGTCACCACGCTGAGGTGCATCTGGGCCGGTGCCGGCGGGACCGGTCAGAGGACCTGAACTCCTGGACTCAGCTGTTCGATCAGACGTTCATCTGAACTCTTGACGGATTCATTCGCTGCGCGTTGGCAGGCGCTCCAAGTTGACCGCCCCTCCTCCGCCAGGCTTCTGGCGGTTAGCAAGGGCCACCCGGCATCGGCCGTCCGTTCCGTGGCAGAGCTCGGTCAGTTTGATTTCGGGGAAAGCCGTGTTCAGGAGGCGCTGCGTAAGCAGAAGGAGCTGATCGATCTGCAGCTGCGCTGGCATTTCATCGGCCGCCTCCAGAGCAACAAAGTGCGGCCCGTGGTGAAGGCCTTCGATTTCATCCACTCCGTCGATTCTTTGCTGCTCGCTGAACGGGTGTCGCGCATTGCTGTGGAGGAGGCCCGGCTGCCCGATGTGATGCTTCAGGTCAAACTGCGCCCAGATCCCAGTAAAGGGGGGCTGTCTGCCGATGAACTCTGCGCTATCTGGTCAGATCTGCAAGCTCTGCCGGGGTTGCGGATCTCGGGCCTGATGACCATGGCGCCATTCGACATGGCCGCGAAGCAGCGCAAAGAGTTGTTTTCCGACTGCCGTTCCCTGGCGGATCGGTTCGACTTGGCGGAGTGTTCGATGGGGATGAGCAGCGACTGGAAAGAGGCTGCGGAGGCGGGCAGCACCTGGCTCAGGGTTGGCTCGGCACTGTTCGGCCCGAGATTGGTGTCAACAGACTCTGCGAATTGACTTGCCTCGCACCGGCGAAAACGGTATCCAGGGACATGGTTTTCGAACCACATTCAGACCGAGAGGAATCCCAAGGTGTCGCTGATCTCCCGTCTCCGTGCTGTCGTCGCTGGCGATGACTATCTCGATGGCGAATTGGATGATTTCGCTTACGAAGACGAACAAGACGACCAGGACCAGCGCGCCATGCAGGCTGATGGTGGTGCACTGGCAACCATTGGTGATACCAACCCATTTGATCTCGGTAGTGACCTGCCTGGATCCAATGTGATCGGGATGCCGGGCATCAGCACTGCATCTGCTGAGGTGAATGTGATGGAACCTCGCAGCTTCGACGAAATGCCTCGGGCCATCCAGGCCCTGCGAGAACGCAAGACGGTCATTCTCAACCTCACGATGATGGAGCCTGACCAGGCGCAGCGTGCCGTTGACTTCGTTGCTGGTGGCACCTTCGCAATTGATGGTCATCAGGAGCGCGTCGGAGAGAGCATCTTCCTGTTCGCCCCAAGTTGCGTCACCGTCACCAACACGGGCCAGGACGAGGCCTCGGCCCCCACGGTTGTGAGCCGTGAGGCCGATGTGGCAGATGCTGGGGAATCCTCCAGCGCTCCTTCGCCCGCTTGGGGAGCCGCCGCTCTCTGAATTCTCCTGTGCAGCCAGCTTTCGGTGTAATCGGTCTGGGCCGCATGGCTCAGGCCCTTGTGCTTCCACTTCTGGAGAGTGGTCGGATTCCGGCTCACCAGCTGTTGGCCGTTGTTGGGGGGAGCGGCTCCTTGGAGCAACGCCGCTTGGAGTTGCCGGCTGGCATCGGACTGGTTGCTGCTGACGATCCTTCAGCTCCCAAGGTTTGGACCGCACCGGTCCAGTTGCTTGCGGTGAAGCCGCAGCAATTGGATTCCGTTGCTGCAGCAGCTCCACCCGTCACGGATCGGCCGCTGCTCATTTCTGTTTTGGCGGGAGTGTCTCTGGCTCGCTTGCAGCATCTGTTTCCTGGCCACTGCTGTGTGAGGGCGGTTCCCAATACCCCTGCGCTGGTGGGAGCCGGTTTGACGGCTTTGGCCTGGGGTGAAGGGATCGCTCCAGCGCAACGGGATCAGGTGCAGCAGCTATTCGCCGATGTGGGCGAAGTGCTTGAGCTGGCTGAAGCCAAGCTTGATGCCTTCTTGGCGTTGACTTCCTCGGGTCCAGCCTTTGTGGCTTTGGTGGCTGAGGCCATGGCTGATGGAGCGGTGGCTGCCGGTCTGCCAAGGGATCTGGCGTTGCGGCTGAGCCACCGAACCCTGGCTGGAACGGCTGAACTGCTGGATCGTCGCGATTTGCACCCTGCCCAGCTCAAGGACATGGTCACTTCACCGGCGGGAACGACGATTGCTGGCGTTCGTGCCTTGGAACGTATCGGTCTGCGCTCCGCCTTGATCGAAGCTGTCATCGCAGCCGCGGAACGCAGTCGGGAGCTGGCTTAGGGCAACACATCAGGCCATCCCTGACGAATGAGCAGTAGTGAGAAGTAGGGGCGCGGTTCGGCATCAACGACATCCGCTGAACAGATGCGTTGTTCCGGCCAGCCGACTCGCTCGGCGAACAGTGCTTGATCCAGCAGCGAGCGTTGCTTCAGCAGGGGTTGCACCCAACTCCAGCGTCGCCCCAGTTTCAGCAGGGCGAGCACCTGCCCTGTGGTGGCGGCGGTGTCCAGAACCACTCCCAGCTCTTCAGGGGTGTCGGGGCAGGGGCGCACCAGCAATTGATCCTGCTGCAGGGCGAGGGGCCAGAGGCCGGCAGCGGCCGCGGCGGAGCACGAGGTGATACCGGGAATCACCGTGACGGGACAGTCGGGCCACTCCTGGAGAATGGCCAGCAGGACATAGCTGCAGCTCGCAAACAGAGACGCATCGCCTTCACACAGCAGCGCAACGCGCTGGCCAGAACGGACGATGTTTTGCAGCTGTTGCGCCGCCGTCTCCCAGGCGGCTCGACGTGGCTCGGCGGCCTCCACCATCGGGAATAACAGCGGCAGGCACTGATGGTCGCTGCGGATCCAATCGGTGGCGATGCGGGCGGCCATGCTGTCGGCTCCCGTTCGTCCGACCGGGTAGGCCACCACCTGCGCTTGGCGGATTGCCTCAACGGCGGCGAGGGTCAGCAGAGATGGATCGCCCGGGCCGACTCCCACCAGCGTGAGACCCCCAGTCATGGTGGGATCGATGATGGTCAGCAGTCGATGCGCCCGGGGTCCAGACGATGAGTCGTCTCAGCATCTTTCCAGACGAAACAGCACAAAATGCCCCGAATGGGCTTCTACCCGAGCTGGAGAGCGGTGATCCAGCGGTGATTCAGGCGGAACTTCAGCGCCGGGGCATCGGTTTTGAGCAATGGCCCGCCCATCAGCCCCTTCCTGAGGGTGCTGATCAAGCCTCCATCCTTGAGGTTTATGCCGCAGCCATTGCCCGGGTTCAGCGCGATGGCGGCTATGCCACGGTCGATGCGATTCGGATGACCCCGGATCACCCCGATCGCGAGACCCTGCGTTGCAAGTTTGTTGAGGAGCACACTCATGCTGAAGACGAGGTGCGCTTTTTTGTGGAAGGGTGCGGCTTGTTTGTGCTGCACATCGGTTCTGAGGTGCTCAGCGTGCTCTGTGAACAGGGCGACCTGATTCGTGTTCCGGCAGGGACCCGTCATTGGTTTGATATGGGCCAGCACCCCCGGTTCTGTGCCGTGCGTTGGTTCAATAATCCTGAGGGATGGGTGGCTCAGTACAGCGGCAGCACCATCGCCCAGCGTTTTCCCAGGCTTGACTGAGTGAGCTTTCCAGGCAGGTTGATGCACTTCCCCCGATCTCTCGCTGGGCTGCTCTTGGTTCTGCCCTTGGCGTCAGGGATGGCTGTTGCCGGAGTGATGGCTGTTGCCGCAGAGGATGCTCCCCTGGCACCCGAGGTTCAACGGCGGGTCGCCGTGGTGGTGCTGGCCCGCAGAATTCGAAGTTATGCCGCCATGGCCAAGGCCAGCAGCGACTGCCTCGTAGAGAAGGGACGTCTTCGGCGCAGCCAAGCCAACCAAGCGCTGGTCAACACGCTGGAGGAGCTGGGCATCAGCCGGGTTGTGCTGACCAACCCCCTGGTGGAGGCCGTGAGCCCACGTCTTCAGCTCTTGCTGGATGACAGCTGTGCCTTGGATCCCAAGAGGGAGGCTGAAGCGCTGCAGCTCGCTGGAAACGAACTCTGAGCCCTTCTCGCGGCGGGTCTCAGAAGGGGACGGTGAGACGGCTGGCTTTTATTTCCTCAGCGAATAAAAACCGCCCATAGGGTTCCGGCCTCCTTGCCTGGTTGCTGTGGTCGTTCGGTCTTGTCTCGCCTTGAATCTGCTGGCGCTGTTATCGGTGCCCTGTTCTGCGGCTGAGATGGATCTGGCCTCTGTATCCACTTCCCCATCCACTCCCTCATCCACTGGTGAGTCGGTTCTGGTGCTGAACCGCACCATGCGATCGCTCACACACACTCGAGATCCGATCTGGAGTCTTCGTCTGGAAACCCCTGGCGAGCCTGTGCAGCACTTTGATGCCGTCAGCGGTCGAGCCCACCGTCAGAACGCCGATCGTCATCGGTCCGGCACCCGTGCGCCGCTTCCTGCTGGTCGTTACAGCCTCGGGCCGGTAGAAGCCCTGGGTCCCGCTGATCCGAGCGAGCTCGGGCCGATCTGGATCGGGATTGAACCGGAGTTCCCAACAGGGCGAGGACATTTGGGCATTCATCTCGATCCCAGCGCCAACCGCAATGCCAACAGCGGCACGCTGGGCTGTGTGGGGTTGATTCGCTGGGAGGACATGCAGGCCCTGGCGGGCCTTGTGCAGCGCCGTAACGTCCGAACACTGGTGGTGAGTGAGTAAATGTTCTCGGATTGGGGCTTCAGTTGGGGTGGCTGGTTGGACAACCGCCGCGGTGAGTGGTGGCTTCTGGCTCAGCTGCTGCTGATCACGGCCCATCTGCTCCCTGTCTGGCCTTCCCCGGCCAGCTTCGGTCTGTTGATCTGGCCCTTGCCCTTGTTTGGGCTTGGCTTGCTGTTGCTGGCTTTGGGTCTGTTTCGGGCCATCGGGGCCCTGCGCTCTCTTGGGGCCAGCCTCTCGCCGCTGCCGGCGCCCAAGCTGTCGAATCAACTGATCGCTACTGGGGCTTACACCATCTGTCGGCATCCTCTTTACCGGGCCCTGTTGCTTTGTTCAGCAGGTGTTGTGCTGGCCACCGGCAGCTTGCTGCATCTGTTGCTCTTGTTCAGTTTGGCGGTGGTGCTGCGGGGGAAAGCCCGCTTTGAGGAGGAGGGGTTAAGGGCGGTGCATCCGAATTACACCCAATACGTCGCGGTTACTCCGGCGATTGTCGGCTGGATGCCTGGTCTCGACTGGCGCTGATCGACAAGTTCAGGCGGCGACCCTGCTGCGCAGCATCAGATCTGAATAAAGCTGTTCGAGGGCGTCGATGTTGCGTGAAATCGTGTATCTCTCCAGCGCGCGGATGCGGGCTTGCCGGCCCAGTTCCGCTGTCAGCACCGGCTGGTCTCTGATCACTGGGAGCAGGGTGCGCAACTGGGTGGTGACTCCTTGCGTGCTCAACACGATCCCCGCTCCTTGCTCCAAGACCTCGCCATCGGCACCCGCATCGGTGGCAACGCAGGCTGTTCCGGTGGCCATCGCCTCTAGCAGGGCCAGCGACAGGCCTTCGACAAGGCTCGGGAGGATGAAGACCTCAGCGCACTGGAGCAGGGCAACCCGGGTGTCCTGGTCCGGCTCATGGCCCCACCAGAGAATCCGGTCGTCGTTGAACTGGTTCATCAAGCTGTTGCGAAGCGGTCCGTCGCCCACGATCACCAGTCGACACCCCTCTGGGGAGACAAGACGCCAGGCTCGCAGCAGGGCCTCGACGTTCTTCTCCGTCGCCAATCGCCCCATATAAAGCACGATTCGTTCTCGGCCCAGCCGCTGCCGAACCTGTTGATGCATCAGCGAAAGGGTCCCTGGGGCTGTTGGACACCAGCGGTCGGTGTCAACACCATTCGGGATCACTGTCAGACGATCTGCAGGAACGCCGAGGCGCTCCAGGAAATCCGCCTGAAGCTGCGAGAACACGATGACCCTGTCGTAGCGGGCCAGAGCCGGTGCATACAGCTGGTAGGAGAGCTGTTGGGTTCCCGCCGTCAGATTGCGTAGGCCCGCATCAAAGGGGGGATGAAAGGTGGCGACGAGGGGGACGCCTAGCTGCTGACAGAGCTCCGGCAGACGGAAATCCAGAGGCGAAAGGGTGAGGCTGGCGTGAACCAGGTCAGGCTGCAGCCGTTCGAGTGATTCCCTCAGCTCCCTTTGTGCTCCAGGAGAGGGAATCGTATAAACCTGCGATTTGACCAGATAGGGCAGGCTGACGTCAGGGTCGTTGGCCAGCAGTGACGTGTTGTCGCGCTCAGGGCTGCGCGGGTTGTCGAAATGGATGAAGTGCACCTGATGCCCGCGACGCCGCAGCGCTTCGGTGGTGCTGATCCCGTAGGACACATTCCCGCAGAAGGGAGACTTCTTGCCGAGCCAGGCAATCTGCGCCAAGCGGGTTAGGCCTCTTCATGCGAACGGCAAGTTAGCAGCGTTGCCACGGTCGTTCGATCAAAGCCGCAACCAGTGCCAATCCAGCCAGCATCCACAGCACTGGTTGCAGGCCAATGCTGCTCACCAGGGTCCCTGCCAGAACGAGCGGCAGACTCAGGGCAATGTTGATCAAGTTGTTCTGGAGTCCGAACACTCTTCCCCGCTCTGTTTCGGGGGTTTCTTCCTGAATGGTGGTCTGAGCGGGAATCGCTACTAGAGCTGCTCCAATTCCGAGAATGCCGCAAAGGCTCAGGGTGAAGATCAGGGAGCCCTGAAGTTGGCTGAGCAGCACTAACGTCCAGGTGATGGTTCCCAGGCCTGTCGCTGTGAGTCGACGTCGGCTGAACCGATGTCCCAGTTGGGCGATCACGACGGCTCCGATCGCCATTCCCAGCCCACTCATGGCCAGGAGTGCGCCAAACCCCGAGGGGCCCAGGTTGTCGATCAGGGCAGCGAGCTGAAGCGCGAGCACGTAGAGCGCCGCCAACAGGCTGTAGAGCAGCACCAGATGAATCATGGCGCCCCGTACGGAGGGAACCCGTCGCAGCACCTGCAGCCCTTCACCGATCTCTGTCCACACCGAGGTATTGGAGGCGGGCTTGGGGGATTCTTGAAGTTTCAGGCGCGACAGGCTGAGGGCGGCGAGGCCATAACAAAGAGGAAGCAACAGAAACTCGCCGCCATCGATGCCGAGGGACGCCAGGCTGCTGTGCAGCGTTCGAAGGATTGGTTCCCCCAGGGCGAAGCCCAGGATCGTGGCTCCCATGCTGGTGGCTTGATAGAGGGAGTTGGCGGCCAAGAGGTGTTCCCCAGGCACCACAACGGGAATGGTGGCCTGTTCAGAGGGGGCGAAAAACTGGGTCAGGATCGACTCAAGGAAGGTCATTCCCACCAGCCCCCAGTACCCCCAGGGAAGCCCGAGCCAAATCGGGCCTGAGAGGAGACAAATCGGTGCGAACACCACGAGAAGGGCTCTCAGGGCATTGCTGGCCACCATTACCCGACGCTTGGGCCAGCGGTCAGCCCAGACCCCAGCCACCGTCCCAAGCACCATGGCGGGGATGGTGTTGGCAACAAAGATGCCTGTGGCAAGCAGGGTGATCACCTGAGTGCGTGTGCTGATGTCCAGGCCGTAATCCGACGCCATCTCCACCAGCACGCCATTGCCCTGCCCCTTCAGCAGCAGGTGTTGATCGATCAGAAAGACCATCAACACGATGTAGAACTTGTCCGCAAGTTGGGAAAAGATCTGGCCCAGCCACAGCTTGCGGAAATCGTTCAGTCGAAGCACGGCTTCCAACCCGCGTTTCCCTTCGGGATTGCTGCCGGTGGGCAGAGCGGGTTCAGGCGTGGACAGGCTGGGTCCGCTCAAGGGGTAACTGCATCGCGGCCATGATGGCTCACGCACCTGCCAGCAGCGTCTCCTGCAGCATGGCCAGGGCTTTGCTCGGGCGGTTGAGATGCGTTCGGCTCCAGATGTCGACCACGCTCAGCAGGCGACGCCACACGGCCGGGGGACCCATCAGGTTGCCGTCACGGCGTCGGGGCAGATCGGCACGGGTCAGCCGCTGCAGCAGCGCTAGTTCGGAGGGATTCAGCTGGATAGCCGCCCCAGGCTGCTCGTCGATGGCAAAGCCGTCCTGCGGTAGCAGGCTGCAGCGCCAGTCCCACTGACCCAGTGGAGGTGCCAGGGGATTGCCCGTTATGCAGCACGTTTGCAGTGGCAATCCATAACCGCCGAGGGTGAGCAGATGGATGCAGGCCTGGACCGTGCCGGCCAGCACCAGCTCAGGCTCGGCTCGGTGGCTCTCGAGACGTTCCAGGTGCAGTTGCATCGTGGCGAGCAAGCCTTCCACGGGGTCCTGCGCCGCCAGCTGAAGGCACAAATCACACAGAGCCTGCGCCGCAGCCAGGGTTTCAAGCTGTTGTCCGAGACCGGAGAAACTCCGCAGAACCCGCAGTTGACGCACTCGTGCCAGGCCACTGCGTCCTCCTACTTGGAGTTCCAAAAGGGTGAGGGGTGCCGCGGCAGCGAGACTGCTCTTCGGCCGGCGCGCTCCGGGAACGGCGAAACGGCTGACACCTTCCGCATCACTGAGCAGGCTCAGCAGGCGGTCGTGCTCGCCCAGGGGGCCCACCTTGAGGGCGAGTCCTGTGAGGCGTCGTTCTGCCATTCAGGCAGCGGGGCGGCGTTGGGCCTGAAGCAGAGCAGGGGCGCTACTGGTGCCCAGTAGATCGGCCCCCGCCAACAACAGTTCACTCACATGGCTGAGGCTGTGAATACCACCGGCTGCTTTGATCGCGCAGCGTTTGCGGCTCAGTTGCTTCAACTGACGGATCTGATCGGGATGACACGCCGGACCAAAGCCGTTTCCGGTCTGTAGACCAGCAGCGCCTGCATCAATGGCGGCCTCCACGGCCAGCTCCAGTTGTTCCGTTTCAAGACGTGCCATGTCGAGGATGGTCCGCACAGGAAGCCCCAGGTCGCAGAGAGCCGAGAGCTCTTCGGCAAATGCTCCTGAATCGCCGTTTGCCAAGGCAAGGAAGTCTGGAACGACATCGAGCTCCTGGGCTCCATGGGCGGCACACCACTCCGCTTCCGCCAGCTTGAGATTGGCTGGGATAGCACCGAACGGGAAGCCAATGGCGGCCACCAGGCGAGGGCCCGAGTCGGTGCCGCCGAGTCGCTCACGCAGCAGCGGCAACTGCCGCGGAGTGGTGCAGATGGCACGCACACCCTCCTGCACCCCGGAGTCAGAAAGGGTTTGGAGTTGGTCTCGGGTCAGCAACGGGTCCAGGATCGCCTGATCAAGCCTTGGCGGTAGGTCGGGGAGTTCTTGGGCTGGATCAGCCATGGCGGGCCAAGCGGTCAGTCACGAGCCTGAATCACGCCATATCCCCCATGGTTGCGTCGATAGATCACCTGCAGTTGGTCACTGTCCTTCTCGCGGAAAAGATAGAAGTCGTGGTCGATGAGATCCAACTGGCGACGAGCGTCGTCCAGGCTCATCGGTGGCATGGCGAAATATTTCCGTCGGACACCCGGATCCGGCAGTTCCGGCTGTCGCCCCTGCAACAGGGAGTCCTCAACCGGGATGTCGTCGTTGACGACATCCGTGCTGGGGGTGTGGCTGGCGCTGTGGCCATGGCTGTGGTGGTGATCGCTGTGGCGTTCCTTCCAGCGGCGCAGCTGGCGGGCGAGCTTGCCAGCGGCCAGATCGATGCTGGCGTAGAGGTTTTCACTCCGTTCCTGGGCCCGGATCACGGTTCCGTTGGCGAAGACCGTCACTTCGGCAGTCTGCTGCGGGACGCGGGGGTTGCGGGCTACCGAGAGATGGACGTCCGCTTCCCGCACAGCACCATCGAAGTGCGCTGTGGCCCGCTCCAGTTTGGTTTGGGTGTAGTCCCGCAATGCAGGCGTGATCTCGAGGTTGCGACCATGGATCAGCAACTTCATGCCTCGCTCCTGTGCCGGTTGTCATCGGCAAGCTAGATACGGCGCACGATTCGGCCCACCCCCAGCGTGCATTTCTTTTCGAGCCCGATCATCTGGTTCGGTTCGATGCGGCTTGGTCAGCGCAACAGCGCTGGCAGAGCAGTCTTTTGGCTGACTCGTTGGCGCCCGAGGCGGTCTGGATTCTTCAGCATGAGCCCTGCTACACCCTCGGCCGCGGCGCGAGTGAGGAGCACCTGCATTTTGACCCTGTCGATCCACCCGCACCCCTTTACCGGATTGATCGGGGCGGTGAGGTCACCCATCACCTCCCCGGTCAGTTGGTGGCCTATCCGGTATTGGACCTTCGGCGGCGCACTCCCGACTTGCACTGGTATTTGCGTCAGCTGGAGCAGGTCGTGCTGGATGTTCTGTCGGAGTTGGGCTTGGAGGGTCAGCGTTTGCCGGGATTGACAGGCCTCTGGTTAGACAACCGCAAAGTCGCCGCCATCGGTGTTGGCTGTCGTCGTTGGATCACCCAGCACGGCCTGGCCCTAAACGTGGATTGCGCGATGCAGGGGTTTGAGCAGGTCACCCCCTGTGGTCTCACCGGTCGTGCTGTGGGAAGGCTGGCGGACTGGTTGCCGGGACTAACGATGGCTGAAGTGCAGCCGCTGCTGCGGCAGGCCCTGGCCCATCGCTTCGGTCTGGTCTGGGAGGACGAAGCGAGATAGACCTGAGCTGTTTGAACCCCTGCATCGGATGACGGCCAGCTGGAGCCCGATAGCCCGCGAGACGGATGCTCTGCAACGTCACGCCCATGTTCAGACGTTGCCAAGGGTTGATGCGGTTTGGCCCTGGCTCGCAGACCGCTATGGGGTCATTGCTGCCGTGGATGCGCCCCATGCGGCTCATCCCGAAAGCTTTAATTTCGGCGAACTGGCTGAGCGCATCGCCACCGCCGCCGCTGCATTTCGGCGCCATGGCGTCAAGGAAGGGGATGTGGTGGCTCTCTTTGCTGAGAACAGCCCCCGCTGGCTTGTGGCCGATCAAGGCTTGATGCGTGCCGGCGCCGCTGATGCTGTGCGCGGGGCCTCTGCCCCAGTGGAGGAGCTGCGTTACATCCTTCTGGATTGCCAGGCGACAGCCCTGGTTGTTCAGAACGCAGACGTGTGGCGTCGTCTGGACCTTCCCCCAGAACAACCGGCTCTGTTGCGCTTTGTGCTTCAGCTGGAAGGGGAGCCAGCCGAGGGGACTATCGGCTGGGAAATGTTCCTGTCGTCGGGTGCTGGATGTGATCCCGTTCGCCCGGCTGGGGGGCGAGAGGCCGTCGCAACTGTTTTGTACACCTCCGGGACGACCGGGCAGCCCAAGGGGGTCCCATTGACCCACGCCAACCTGCTGCATCAGATGAGCTCACTGGCTTGCGTGGCCTATCCCGAGCCCGGTGCTCCGGTGCTGAGTGTGCTGCCCATCTGGCATGCCTACGAGCGCAGCGCCAGCTACTACTTTCTCTCCTGCGGTTGTACGCAGACCTACACAACCATCAAGCAACTGAAGAAGGATCTGCCGCGGGTCCGGCCGATTGCGATGGCCACCGTCCCCCGGCTGTGGGAGGCAGTTCAAGCCGGATTTGAGGATGTGCTCAAGACCTTCCCTCCGTCTCGACAGCGCTTGCTTCGGGCGGCGTTGGCCAACAGTGCTGCCCAGCGCAACGCCATGCGAACGGCTCGCAACCTCCTGCTCGATCCGGTTTCAGCTTCCGGACGGTTGTGTGCCTTCGGTTCTGCTGCGCTGCGCTGGCCCATGCATGCTCTGGCTTCGGCCCTGATCTGGCCCAAGCTGCGGCGGCAGCTCAGTGGTGGTCAGCTTGCCTATCCGATCAGCGGTGGCGGTGCCATCGCTCCTCACATCGATGCGTTCTTTGAAGCCGTGGGGATTGAACTGTTGGTGGGTTACGGCCTTACGGAAACCAGCCCTGTGGTGAGTTGTAGGAGGCCTTGGCGCAACATTCGTGGCAGTTCGGGGCTACCCATGCCACAGACCGAATTCCGAATTGTGGATCCCGACAACGGTCAGCCTTTGGGCTTCCGGCAACGGGGTCGGGTGATGGTGCGGGGTCCCCAGGTGATGGCGGGTTATCTCGGGAAGCCTGAGGCCAGCGCCAAAGTTCTTGATGCAGAGGGTTGGTTCGACACCGGCGATCTGGGCATGCTCCTGCCGGATGGTTCCGTGGCACTCACCGGTAGGGCCAAGGACACCATCGTGTTGAGCAGTGGCGAGAACATCGAGCCAGGCCCATTGGAAGAGGCCCTGATGGCCAGCCCCCTCATCGAGCAGGTGATGTTGGTGGGTCAGGACGAACGCCAGCTCGGTGCTTTGATCGTGCCTCGTGCGGAGGCGATCCTTGCCTGGGCGGCAGAAGCCGGAGTGACCGTTGCTCAAGATCTGGGCGGCCAGCCTGGAGAACCGGCCCTGCTCAAACTGTTGATGCGCGAATGCAACAGGTTGCTGAAGCAGAGGGCTGGATCTCGGGGAGATGAGCGCTTGACCGGGGTGGTGCTGGTGAGTCTCTTCAGCATCGAGAACGGACTTTTGACCCAGACCCTGAAGCAGCGTCGTGATCGCATTACCAGCCGCGATCAGCACTTGATCGATGCTCTCTACGGACGTTGAACGCGGCTTAAGACGCTTGTGAGGCGGTCGGTTTACCGGTGATTGACCACACGCGGAAGTGCTGACACGCTTTGGCCGTCTCCCAAGAATCCATGTCCGACGGCACCTCCTTGACGATCAAGCGTCCGATCACCGTCCGAGCCGTGGTTACACCCACCTGGAAAGAGGAAGCAGAGCGCGAGCTCAGCAGCGGTATCGCGACTGCCGACCAGCAGCTGGCGCAGCTGGAACAGGAGGGTCAGGACGTCGTGGATCAGGTGCGCCGTCAGAGTGCCAATCCGCTGGATCCCCGTGTGCAGGATCAGGTTGCGCAGATTCAACAGCAGGTGGCGGCCAAGCGTGCCGAACTGGAGGAGCAGAAGCGCAACTTGCTTCAGCAGCAGGCCCAGGTCCGTGAACTGGAGATGGATCAGATCGTTGAGCAGGGGCAGCTGGAAAGCACATGTGAGCTCAAGGTCGGCGACAACCTGGTTCAGAAGATGCAGGTGGCCATCGTTGTGAAGGACGGCGTAGTTCAGTCGATCGAGGAGGCCTGATCGGCTTCCTTCTGCTGACTCGTAAACTCCCCTGATCTGCCCCTTCGGAGACGGTTTTGGCAACCACAGACATCTTCATGCCTGCCCTCAGCTCCACCATGACGGAGGGGAAGATCGTGGAATGGCTGAAACAGCCCGGCGACAAGGTCGCTCGGGGTGAGTCCGTCCTTGTCGTTGAGTCCGACAAGGCAGATATGGACGTTGAGTCGTTTCAGGACGGTTATCTCGCCGCCGTCTTGATGCCGGCTGGCAGCACGGCACCGGTGGGCGAAACCATCGGTCTCATTGTCGAAACCGAAGCCGAGATTGCTGACGCGCAGGCCAAGGCTCCCAGCGCCCCTGCGGCTGCACCAGCCCCTGCGCAGGCCAAGGCTCCCAGCGCCCCTGCGGCTGCACCAGCCCCTGCACCGGCACCGGCTCCCACATCAGCTGCGGTTCAGGCTTCAGCTCCGACTCCTGCGGCTGCACCAGCACCAGCACCTATCGCCGCCCCTGCTCCGTCGGCGCCGGTTGTGAACGATGGCCGCATCGTGGCGAGCCCCCGGGCCAAAAAGCTCGCGTCCCAGATGGGTGTGGATTTGGCCACGGTGCGTGGCAGCGGGCCCCATGGCCGGATTCAGGCCGAAGACGTCGAACAAGCCTCTGGACAGCCCATCTCTGTCCCCCGTGTGGCGGAGGGTTCCGCTCCTGCGGCTACGGGTCAGCATGCGGCTGCATCCTCGGCCCCTGCTGCGCCCGCTGGAAACAGCTTTGGTCGGCCCGGCGAGACCGTGGCCTTCAACACCCTGCAGGGTGCGGTGAACAAAAACATGGAGGCGAGCCTGGCGGTTCCCTGCTTCCGCGTCGGCTACGCCATCACCACCGACAAGCTGGATGCCTTTTACAAACAGGTGAAGCCGAAGGGCGTCACGATGACGGCGTTGCTTGCCAAGGCGGTGGCCGTCACCTTGGCGCGTCACCCTCAGGTGAATGCTGCCACGACCGCGGCTGGCATGGCCTACCCCGCTGAGGTCAACGTCGCCGTGGCTGTCGCGATGGAAGATGGTGGCTTGATCACACCTGTGCTGCGCAACGCTGATCGCACCGACCTCTATGAGATGTCGCGTCAGTGGGGCGATCTGGTCAAGCGCTCCCGCAGTAAGCAGTTGCAGCCCGAGGAATATTCCACGGGAACCTTCACCCTCTCCAATCTCGGCATGTTCGGGGTTGATCGCTTCGACGCGATCCTTCCCCCAGGCACGGGAGCCATCCTTGCTGTTGCAGCCTCACGGCCCACGGTGGTGGCGGGCAAAGACGGGTCCATCGCCGTCAAGCGTCAGATGCAGGTCAACCTGACGGCGGATCACCGGGTGATTTACGGCGCCGATGGCGCTGCATTCCTGAAGGATCTCGCTGAACTGATCGAGACCCGTCCGGAGAGCTTGGCGCTCTGATCGGTCGTTCGCGTGCCTGACCCCAGGGACCATCAACTCAGCAGCTACGACTACCCGCTACCGCCAGAGCGCATCGCCCAGGCACCGGTCGAGCCCCGTCACAGCGCTCGGTTGTTGATGGTTCCCCCCCAGGGTGAGCCATCAAAGGAAGCAACTCACGGCACGGTGTGGGATCTGCTCGAGCAGCTGCGGCCCGGAGATCTGCTGGTGGTGAATGACACCCGGGTGCTGAAGGCGCGACTGGCGGTGCGTCGTTCCGGGGGTGGGCTGTCCGAATTGCTGGTGCTTGAGCCGCGTGGGGAGGGACGCTGGCTGTGTCTGGCGCGCCCCGCCAAGCGCATGCGGCCAGGCGACAGCCTCACGATTGATGGAACCTCCATCCGCCTCAAGGTGCTTGCTGAAGATCCCGCCAGCGGTGGCCGGGTGGTGCAGTTCCCTAGTGATTGCAGGGATGCCGAAACCATTGAGGCCTTGCTCAATGACGTGGGTGAGGTGCCTTTACCGCCCTACATCGAACGGCACGATCCCGGTGATGCCGAGCGTTATCAGACCCGTTACGCCGATCGTCCCGGGGCTGTGGCTGCGCCGACGGCTGGACTGCACTTCAGCGATGAGCTCTTGGAGGCCTTGCAGCAGAAAGGGGTTGACCTAGCCCGGATCACCCTTCATGTGGGCCTTGGCACCTTTCGTCCCGTCGAAACGGAAGATCTCACCGCGTTGGAGCTTCACAGCGAATGGGTCGATGTCAGCCCCGCTGTGGTGAAAGCGGTGCAGGCTTGTCGAGGTCGCGTGATTGCCGTGGGCACCACGAGTGTTCGTGCTCTGGAGGGAGCCGCTCAGGCCCATGGCGGCGTTCTGATGCCGTATACGGGGCCGGTTGATCTGGTGATTCAGCCCGGCTATCAGTTCAAGGTGATTCAAGCCTTGCTCACCAACTTTCATCTGCCCAAAAGCTCTTTGCTTCTGTTGGTCAGTGCCCTCATCGGCCGGGAAACCTTGTTGAAGCTGTATGCGGAAGCGATTGAGAGGAACTATCGCTTTTTCTCCTATGGCGATGCCATGTGGATTGATGCTGCAGCGGTGCAGCCCCATGCAGCGCCCACTGGCTTGGCAACGCAATAAAAAAGCCCCGTCAAGGACGGGGCTGGTGCTTATGGTTCGGAGTGAACTCAGACAGCCACCGGTTGCTCGATGATGCCGGTCGGCACCTCAGCGAACATCACAGACGAGAGGTAACGCTCAGCCAGGTCAGGCAGCACCACCACGATGGTTTTGCCGGCGTACTCATCTTTCTCGGCCAGACGAATCGCTGCAGCTGCGGCAGCACCGCAGGAGATGCCGACCAGCAGCCCTTCCTCTTGGGCCAAGCGCAGGGCCATCGCGACGGATTCCTCGTTGGTCACCTGCTCCACCTTGTCGACCACGGAAAGATCGAGGTTTTTGGGGATGAAGCCGGCGCCGATGCCTTGAATCTTGTGGGGACCGGGCTTGATGTCCTCACCGTTCATGGTCTGGGTGATCACCGGGCTGTTGGTCGGTTCGACGGCCACAGATTCGATGGCTTTTCCTGCTTCATTTTTGATGTAGCGGGAGACGCCGGTGATCGTGCCGCCCGTGCCGACGCCTGCCACCAGAACATCGATGGCGCCATCGCAATCGTTCCAGATCTCCGGACCAGTGGTCTTGAAGTGGATTTCAGGGTTGGCGGGATTGTCGAATTGACCAGGCATGAAGTATTTAGCCGGGTCGCTATCGGCGATTTCTTTGGCCTTGGCGATGGCGCCAGGCATGCCCTTGGCTGCTTCCGTGAGGATCAGTTCGGCGCCGAGAACCGCCATGACCCGACGACGCTCGATCGACATCGATTCAGGCATCGTCAGGATCAGCTTGTAACCCCGGGCAGCCGCAGTGAAGGCCAGAGCGATGCCGGTGTTGCCGGAGGTGGGTTCAACAATCACCTTGCCTTTGGTGAGCTTTCCGCTTTTTTCAGCGTCCCAGATCATGTTGGCGCCGATCCGGCACTTGACGCTGTACGCGGGGTTGCGCCCCTCGATTTTGGCCAGGACGGTGGCCTTGCAATTCTTGGTGACGTTGTTCAGCTTCACCAGCGGGGTGTTGCCGATGGCCTGGCTGTTGTCGTCGTAAATGCGGGACATTGAGCTGCTGCTGTAGGAGGGCCCGAAGAAAACAAACTAATGATGTTGAGCGGCTCCCCCCTCCGTTGTTAAGGGCTTTTTCAGAGTCTCACCGGACTCTTAGCTCTCCAAGGCTCGCTGAAAGCGCATCCAAAGTTCGTCATGGTCTTCTAAACCCACCGACACCCTGAGTAAACCAGCGGCGACGCCGCAGCTCTCGGCCCAGGCCAGTTCGTCGTAGTGGGCGAGCTGGGTGTAGGGGCAAGCCAAGGTGAAATTGGTGCCAAGGCTGGGCCCTTTACTGACGCGGAGAGCGTCGTACACCACCTGCGCCTGCTGACGACCTTGCTTCAGTTCGAACGAGAGCAGGCAGCCATAGCCGGCTCCGCTGCGCATCAGAGCTCGAAAATTGGGGCAGTCTTTGGGATGAAGCACCCGTTCGACGGCTGGATGGGTTTCCAGCCGTTCAGCGAGAAGGAGCGCATGGGCATCCAGCTTTGGTGCCCGTTCCTTTACATCTCGGCTGGCTTCCTCCAAGGCAATGGCATCGGCATCGCCAAGACCAGCCACCGTCGTGACGGCGGTGAGCAATGTTCTGGCCCAGGGTGACTGGGGACTCACCAACAAGCTTCCAGCCATCACATCACCACGCCCAGCAAAGCTTTTGGTTAAGGAGGTGAAGATCAGATCCGCATAGGGCAAGGCATTGAGGTTGATTCCGGTGCCAATCGTGTCGTCGGCGATCACGGGGATGCCACGGGCGCGGGCCAAGGCGGATACGGCAGGCAGATCAACACAGCGCAGGAGCGGGTTGCTGGGAAGCTCCACAATCACGGCGGCGGGCTCCAGTTGATCCAGCGCTGCTTCAACGTCCGCTAGGTCTTGCGGTTGAAGCAGGTCTCCGCCGTGGAAGACCACCCGTGGTTGCTTCAACACATCCACGTAAGGAAAGCCCAATTGCAGTGTGCTGCGTCCTGGCCGCAGGCCTTGCACTGCAGTGAGAGCTGCATGGAGCCCCGCCATGCCGGAGGGATGAAGGCTGATGTGGTCAGGCCCCACGTCGTGGATGTCGGCTAAGCGTTGTCGAATGGCACGCCGTGCCGCTTCGCCGTCTTCGCTTGTGGGAGGCGCTTCCTGACCCAGGGCGATCGCAGCCTGGCGGGACGAGAGCCCAAGGCCGGTGTGCTGCCAGAACGCTTTGGCATGGGGAGTGGCCGATGCATCGCTGTGCAGGCAGGAGACGCTCGCGATAGCAATCAACTCCGAACGGCTGTCTGGTGCCTTGCGGCGACAGTGGGCCAGGGCCGCCTGAGCTGCTGCAGCCGTGGGGTAGGGCCAGACCGTGCTGCCCGCAATCTCGGACGGTTGAGTGAGTTGTTGGATCAGTGGATGCAGCCCGAAGCGGGGATAGACGGTCTTCAGTGCATCGCGGCAGGCCGGATCGTTCTCCTCGTAGGCAACCACATCACGCCAGCGCGGCAGCGCGACGGACACCGCATGGGGTGAGTCCGGCAGAGGATGGCCAAGATCGCAGCCCTGCCAGGCCGGATCGTTGAGCAGGTTGCGGGGACTCACGCCAGCAGCTCCAGGGCCTGTTGAAGGTCAGCCTGCAGATCGGCGAGGTCTTCACAGCCCACCGAGAAGCGCACCAGTCCGTCGTCGATTCCCAGCTTTGCTTTCATCTCAGCCGACACGGCGGCGTGGGTCATGGTGGCGGGGTGACAGATCAGGCTCTCGATGCCTCCAAGGCTCTCGGCCATCGTGAACCAGCGCAGCTGCTTGCAGAGGGCATAGGTCTGCTCCTGGCTGGCATTGAAGCTCGCGGTGACGATTGCGCCGCCGGCTGTCATCTGACGGGTCGCCACCTGATGTTGAGGGTGATCACTGCGGTGGGGGTAGCGCACCCAGTTCACCGCTGGGTGCTGGGCCAGTTGATCGGCGAGAGCAGCGGCATTGGCCATCTGCTGCTTGAGCCGCAGCGGCAGGGTCTTGATGCCGCGGGTGATCAGCCAGCAGTCGAAGGGGGAGGGTTGCAGGCCCAGAGCCTTTTGGGAGAACACCATCTTCTGGTGCCAGTCAGGATCGTTGGTGCACACGGCTCCGCCGAGGGCATCGGAGTGGCCGTTGATGTATTTGGTGGTGCTGGTGAGCGAGAGGGTGGCGCCCAGATCCAGCGGGCGCTGAACGAGGGCGGTGGCAAAGGTGTTGTCCACCACCACGGGGATCCCAAGGGTTTGGGTGATGGCGCAGACCGCCTCCAGGTCGATCACCTTGAGCAGCGGGTTGGTGGGACTCTCTAGCCACACCATTGCGGGCTTGCGGGATTGGATCTCCTCCAGCGCTTCCGGCTGGGTGAAGTCCACCCATGCGGTTTTGAGCCCGAACTTGGCGAAGACCTGTTCGAACAGACGCACGGTGCAGCCGTAGAGGTTCTCTTCGCACAGCACCAGATCGCCCTGTTTTAGCTGGGAGACCACAGCGGTAATAGCGCTGACGCCGGAGGCGAAGACGGTGGAGTGAGCGCAGCCCTCGACCGAGGCGAGCACCCCATCGAGGACGCGGAAGTTGGGGTTGCCGGAACGGGTGTAATCAAACCCACCGGGGTTGCCATGGGCGAAGGTGCTGGTGGGAAAGATTGGCGGCATCACCGTGCCGGTGTCGTCCGCGTAGCTGTCGCCGTGGTGGATCACGCGGGTGTTCAGACCTGTGTTCACGGACGATCCGTCGATCCGAACAGGCTAAGAAATCGCCTCCCCCCGCCCAATAAAAAACCCCCACCGTGAGGCGGGGGTTAATTGACGATCGTTTGGATTGAACCGGTGGCTCAGTCGAGATCGGGCATGCCCAGCACAGGCTCAGCCTTGCGGTCGATGCCTTTCTCGAAGCCAGCAGCAGCAGCGCGAGCGCGGCCTGCGTGCCAGAGGTGACCAACCAGGAAGAAGAAGGCGAGCACGAACTGCGCTGCACCCAGCCACTGGCGGAGGTTCACGTAGTTCACCGAGTTGGGCTCGGTGATGATGCCGCCCACGGAGTTCAGGGAGGCGTTGGGGGCGTGCGTCATGTATTCAGCGGCACGGCGCACCTGCCAGGGCTGAATGTCGTTCTGCAGCTTGTCGAGGCTGAGACCGTTGGGGCCACGCAGGGGCTCCAGCCAGGGACCACGGAAGTCCCAGAAGCGCATGGTTTCACCACCGAAAATGATTTCACCCGTTGGTGAGCGCATCAGGTACTTACCAAGGCCGGTGGGGCCCATGGCGGAACCGATGTTGGCGCCGAGGCGCTGGTCACGCACCAGGAAGGTGAAACTCTGAGCTTGGGAAGCCTCAGCGTTTGTGGGGCCCCAGAACTCGGAGGGATAGGCGGTGTTGTTGAACCAGATGTAAGCCGAGGCGATGAAGCTCATGAAGCTCAAAGCGCCGAGGCTGTAGCTCAGGTAGGCCTCACCGTTCCAGATGAAGGCACGACGCACCCAACCGAAGGGCTTGGTGATGGCGTGCCAGATACCACCGAAGATCAGAGTCAGGCCCAGCCAGATGTGTCCACCGATGATGTCCTCCATGGAGTTCACACCGATGATCCAGCCTTCGCCACCGAAGGGGGCGCGGAACAGGTAGCCGAAGATCACACCCGGATCGAGAGTCGGGTTGGTGATCAGGCGAACGTCACCGCCGCCGGGGGCCCAGGTGTCGTAGACGCCGCCGAAGAACATGGCCTTGAAGACCAGCAGCAGGCAGCCGACGCCCAAAAGGATCAGGTGATAACCAATGATGTTGGTCATCTGGTTCTTGTCACGCCAGTCCTGGGAGAAGAAGGAGGAGTAGTTCTCCAGAATCTCCGGACCACGCAGGGCGTGATAGAGGCCGCCGAGACCGAGCACGGCGGAGCTGATCAGGTGCAGAACACCGACCACGAAGAAGGGGAAGAGATCAGTGACCTCACCGCCGGGTCCCACGCCATAGCCAAGGGTGGCGACGTGGGGCATGCAGATGAAGCCCTGCTCGTACATGGGCTTGTCGAAGGTGAAGTGACTCACCTCGAACAGCATCATTGCGCCGGCCCAGAACACCATCAGACCAGCGTGGGCCACGTGGGCACCAAGCAGACGGCCTGACAGGTTGATCAGACGGGCGTTGCCAGACCACCAGGCATACCCGGTGGAGGAGAGGTCTTTGCCGCCAGTGGCGCCAAGACCGGGATTAGAGAGCGTTACCACGGGGCAGAACCTCTTCAGGGAAGACGAAGTTTTCGTGCGGCTGGTCAGCCGGTGCCATCCAGGCACGCAGACCTTCATTCAGAAGGATGTTCTTGGTGTAGAAGGTCTCAAATTCGGGATCTTCTG